>JANYEC010000109.1 GCA_025363295.1 Akkermansiaceae bacterium | reverse complement strand
GCCTCCACTCCGTCCGCCCCAACGGAAACCCTTGTCAAAACCACCCCAAACAACCAAAACCAAACCAAGCGCCAGGTGTCATGAATCCTGGCGCAACGACCTACCTCCTCCGGTGTCATTTATCATTGGCGCAATACGCCCTGAAGACCATGTAGTGAAAACCCCTACAAACAGGTGGGGTGAGGACGCTTACGGTGCTCAATGAGATTGCCGTTCAGCCAGCCTGGTGATGCACCCAAGCGATCGCCCTTTGCAACAGATCGGGAGCGTCCTTCAAGGCCAGTTTCTCCTTGATGCGTGCTCGGTAGGTCTCAATCGTCTTCACATCAAGCGTCAATAAATCTGCAATTTGACGAGTGCTGTGACCTTTTCCAATTAGCTCGAAAACTTGAAGTTCGCGGTCGGCTAGCAGGGAGATTGAAAACTCGAAATTGGAGGCTGCGGGTCTTCCCAAGGAACGCGTGAGCAACTGGCTGGTTGCCGTTTCGCTGAGAAATATTTTGCCCGCGAGCACGAGGCGTATCGCGGTCATGACATGACGACTGGCTTCCTGCTTCGTGATGTAACCATGTGCGCCCGCCCGAATGCAGCGCTCGGCGTAAATAAGCTCGTCCTGCATGGATACCACCAAGATTTTCACCGCCGGATGCCGAGTCTGGAGATCTTTGATCAGTTCGATACCGAGTGAGTTTTTCAGAGTAAGATCGATAATCGCTAAGGCGGGCGATACGGCTGCGATGATTTCGAGCGCCTCATGGCGATCCTCTGCCTCGCCGCTTACCACGAGATCAGGTTCGCGGTCGATCAGTTCGATCAATCTCTCGCGAACGAGAGGATGGTCATCGACAATGACGATCCGTATCGAATTTTCAGAGGTTTCGTTCATAGGTTAGAAATGGAACGATTTTTCGGTGAGCATGCAGGTGACTTTGGTGCCATGAGAAGGCAGATTTTGAATGAGGAATTGCCCCCCTATCATACGGGAACGATATTCCATAATCCGCAGGCCCAGCCCTTCCGGGTTGAGAGATGCGTTTGGGATTCCGACTCCGTCATCTTCCACTGCCAGCGTGACGTAGCCTTGTTTTACTGATAGAGAAATCAGGATTTTTTGTGCTTCTGCGTGTTTTGCGGCGTTGGTCACTGCTTCCTGGGCGATTCGATAGAGATGAATACCCGTAGTCGGCCTGCAAGGCATCATCTGCGCCTCGCACTGGGCGGTGCAGTTGACACTGTAGCGACGGCTCATGGTGGCGGCGAGTTCCTGAAGTGCCATCCCGAGACCTTCAGATTCTAATCTAACGGGATAAAGTCCCCGTGCCAGGTTGCGGGCTTGGGTAATCGCATCGTCGATCATATCCGCGATGCGGTTGGCATCCGGGGTGCCCGGAATGCCGTTCTCAGTGAGCTTTTTCTGAAGCAGATTGGCGGAGAATGCAGCGCTGACCAATTGCTGGCACAAACCGTCGTGCAAATCTTGGCCGATTCTAACCTGCTCGCGGTCGCTGATTTCTAAAATATTTTTTTCCAATTCGAGGTTTTCCGCGACTTGGGCTTCGAGGGCGGCTGTCCTTTCGCTCACCCGATCTTCGAGATGGGTGTTGATCGAACGCATCGCTGAAACAAGGCTTCCCGCGATGAGGAAGGTTCCAAGCCGCATCATAGCATTCCAGTATGGGGTGAGGGGGTTGTCAAAAATCATCTCTGGAGTGATGTATTCCGCATAGAGGTCGGCCGCTAACCAAATTAGCGCGGCTAGCAGCGCGGCAGAAAACCCTTGGATGAAACCCGCTACACGGGCGATCAGTAAAATCGGAATGAGATATAACAGTGAGCAACTGAATTGGGGGCCGGTGATATAACTTAGCACCCCGATCATCGCGATCAACAGACCACCCAAGGCGCACACCATAATCGGGGACCGCCTATCCAACCAGCGTAGGATTTGAATCAACAATGACATCAGTATTTCAAAGATTTTCCTCAGGATTTCGCCTTAAGGTGATCTGCCAAACGAAGAGCCAAAGCAATGATCATCAGGGTAGGATTGGCATGACCACTTGTCGGAAAAACAGAAGATCCTGCGATATAGAGGTTCTCCACATCATGCACCTTACAATTCACATCTACGACTCCTGATGTTGCGGTTTCGGACATCCGAGTCGTCCCAATGTTATGTGAGTTGCTGTTGAAATCTTGGCGTTCGGGATGAGCGAGGAATTCCTTGTCCGCTTCTGACAAGTGCAAGGTTCCTAACCCGGACTTCTCCAAACGATTCTTAAATAAAGTTATGAAAGTCGTCATCGTGCGGTAATCGATCTCCGAAAATTTGATCGCTACATCGAGTCTCGGCATTCCAAAGTCATCCAAAGAGAATTCATCTAGCATGACACGACTCTCATAATGCGGAGTGTGTTCTGTTTGATAAAAAAGAGGGAAATGATTCGTCTTTTTCAGAGGAAGAACCATCGGTAGGCGTCGCTTCTGACAGAATCTCGTATAGGCTACGGTAGTAAGTTGGCCAAAGATGCTAGGGCCGTCTTTCAAGATAATCCAAAGGTGGGAAACAAGCTCGCGGCGTTGCTCCTTGAGAATATGAAAGAGGCGTTTTGGTCCTTTTCTCGCCCCACCGAGTAAAGTTTTTACCAGTAGAACGGTGGAAACCATCGCATTCCGATGCTCCGATGAACCAGCGGCGGTTCTAAAAAAGAACCCAACTACGTTTGCGACACGGTGTTTCTCCTGAGCGTGCGGGGTGAGCCAAAAGCGCCTGCGGCAATAGACGCCAGCGGGGTCTTTTTCAAATTCGTAGATGAAATCTTGATCAGGATTCTTCAATTTCACATATCCGCAGACCCCAAATCGATGTGACTGATAATAGCGTCCGACGAGGTCATGACTGTTCCCAATTCCTGCAGTGAGTATATCTCGCGATGCCAACAAAAGCCTGGCATTTTCAAGAGCTCCGCAGGCAAGCACCGTTTTTTTTGCACGAACCTGAAAATCTCTACCAGGGCTACACGCGGCTTTAACATGGCTCAACTTTAAACCATCGGAACTGACTTGGAGATGGATCGCATGTGCATGAAGCAGCACTTTTACGTTAGAAGCGCACTCCAGTTCTGCTCTGTAACGCTTGCTGAAATCCGTTGGAATGCTCCATCGCTCCAAGGGCCATGTGACGAAGTCGTCGTCGTCAAAGTTACGCACGATTTCCATTTGGCTGTTAGGGAAAACGGACCGGGCGTCAAAGTCTGCCTTACCTGCTTCCGAAAGTTCACACGCACGAGAAATGTAATCTTTCAGTTCGTTTAGCTTGATCGGCCAACCACTGTTAGGAACCCAGGGCCGGGCAGCAAAGTCCACAGAGTCAAAAGGGACGCATCTGCCACCCCAAACAGTCGCGGTTCCACCCCACATTCGCAGGCGATTCTCTTCGAGCGGCTCATGGGTTCCCGATGGAGAGACCTTTCCTCGATAAAGATCGATAG
Organism: Akkermansiaceae bacterium; assembly: GCA_025363295.1. Classification (GTDB taxonomy): domain Bacteria; phylum Verrucomicrobiota; class Verrucomicrobiia; order Verrucomicrobiales; family Akkermansiaceae; genus Luteolibacter. The sequence goes on along the minus strand of JANYEC010000109.1, from coordinate 75,580 downwards.
ATGCGGCTGTCTGGTTAGGTCCTCCTCCAGGCACGAGAATTACCTGCCGACCGCACTTCATATATTCAAGGGCGAGTGCAATCGCCGCAGCCCCGCCGCCCACGATACATAGGTCCGCTTCTAAGCTGCTTCCCGGCGCAATCAAACGTGCGTCTTCGATCATGATTGGACGCGGATGGGGACCCGCAAGCTTTTCCCATTTTCAGATAGAATCTTCATGATAATAGATCGCAATCGGCGAGTGACTCAGTCGCCCATTGATGGGACTGTCTGAGATGGATCGGATTGTGGCTACCGCAGAGGATGGTGGATTGGAATGGCAGCAGCTTGGCAGTGGCACGCATGAGCTTTTCGTGAGTCATGTCGCGAAGTGAAAGGCAAGCGGGATCAAATACATGATTGCCGATCAAATGAATCTGATTCGCTTCACAGTCGCGCCAGATCGGCTGCATGGTAGCCGCCGCATTCAAGTTTGCTGGAGTCTGGATGACTTCAAATGCACCTGATACAATAGCGGATCGAAGAACGACAGGGTCGGCCGAGGAGACACCTGTGAAAATCGTTTTTCCAGATTGTTTGAGGTCCTTACACAGACGAATGACTCGCTCGTCAGTCAGCACCTCTACAGGTGGATCATGCAGCAGAAACGCATCCAATTGTTCAACTCGCAGCCGTGAGAGGCTGCGGTCCAAGCATGCGCTCAGATAGCTGGGTTCGAATTGTTGTCTTTTGCCAACGCGGTGCAGCACCTTTTTGACTAACTGATTTAGTGGTCTCAATGGACCTTTCAAGTGAGAATGTCGGTAACCTGCTTTTGTGACTAGGACTACTTGTTCTCGCTTTCCTAATAGGGCTTTGCCCAAAAGGCATTCGCAATCCCCCGATCCGTAGCTATCCGCAGTATCAATCACGGTCACCCTTATATCGAGCATCGTGCCTATCAGCCTATTCACCTCTGAAAGCGAGGCGGCACGCCCCAAGGATGCGAGTGTGCCGGTGCCGAGACCAAGTCTCGACCAAGCAGGCTTAGGCGATGGATTCATGTTTCTTTTGAAGATGAAATCTAAGAATAAAACCGAGGTAAGGACGGTTTTGTTTTAGGAAAGCAGGGATTGAAATCTCTCACGTGTGAAGTAGTCCCCGCGCCTTATCGATGCTCCACTGCAAGGATTGGTGGTCGAAGTGCGAACGGATAGGTCCCATGAATGGACGCAAGGGCCGAGCCAATCTCATCGCCAACTCCAGATTGGAAACTTGCTTGGAATCCAGACGCGCCCTTTTTTCTGGATCGGTATTTTTGAACTTACCGGTGACTTCGCTCATCCACGAGCAATTCTCCGCGGCTAGCTTGAGGCTCGACTCGCCCTCGAGCCATTCGCCTTCGTCGGGAACAGATAGAAAACTCGTGATGTTCTTCAAAACATCAGGTAGTGAGTCATAAGTGACATCCAGCCGGCGGCCTGGTGGAATTTTTGAGAATGCATTCTCGTAGCTTTCTCGAAATAGAGCGAAACGGAAGGGATTGCGGTTGTTCTCACCAAAACTAACACGAAACTGAGATTCAAAAACGTTGTGGGGATTGCGTCTGAGAATAATGAATTTACCGGAAGTCGAGAGTGGACCTGCATGCATGCCGACGATGCGAGGTGTTTTCCACACCACGGCTTTGATTAGATTAGGATCGCGCCCCAGTTTTGCGGCCACTGCTTTGCCTAGGGCGATGAGAATTTTTTCGTTGCTTCCCTCCATGCAAGCGGCGGCGTCGTCAAGACTAAGCTGGGTAGGAGGGAAGGTTGCTCCGATGTATAGTGCTGCCATCCAGCGCCGGTCTTTTCGTGCGGCGGGGCTCACTGTGCCGAGGACCTGAGGGAAGGCGGATTCCGGCGGTGAAACAATGCCTTTTCGCTTATCGAGGAGCGCGCTTAGAACAGTGCTGCCACTTCGAGGAAGTGATAGAATATAGGCCAAGGTGGGATTCATGGATGTTATGAATTCAGGATTGTTAGGAATTGGCGCTTCAGCTTTGATTCGCTGTCTCATAAGCTTTCTTAAGCGTTTTGAGGTAGCGTGCAGATGAGAAGTGTTCGGCAACGTGTCGTGCCGAGTCAGCCGCAAGGTTTTGCAACCTGCTCCGGTGATTGGCGCACCAGATGACGGCCTCTGCGAGTCCCTCTATCAATTGATTGATGTTATCCACTGCTACTGCATGGCCACCGACAAGTCTAACTATTTCTCCTTGGGCGCTGGTGTCTGCCACCACCGGGTAACAACCTGCAAGATAAGCTTCCAACAGCGTCACAGGGGTGCTCTCACGAAAACTTGGAAGGAAATAGACATCGGTGTTTTGGAGGGCCTTGATATAATCGTCACCCTGAAACCCTGGATGGAATTCAACCATCTCATTTAATCCAAGTTGTTCTGCAAGTTTCCGCAATGCCGGGATCTCAGGTCCTCCACCGGCGATGGTGTAGTGGAAAGGTACTTGATTGCGCGCTACAATCGCCAATGCCCGCAGAGCGAGACTGACTCCCTTGCGCCCCTCCATGTTGCCACCAGCGAAAAGTCGGAGAGGGCCGTTGGTGGTTTGGTTAGATTCTGGGCGGCGGAAACGGATCACTTTTTCTTCTGCTATGGACGCAATTGGCAGCCGCACCAGGGGACGGTCACCGCGGAAAGGGCGCAGCAGGATTTCGGTTTCCTCGTTCGCTGCAAAAACCACGGCCGTGTTCTTAATGCATTTACGGAATGCGGGCGAACGACTTGCGATTACGGAGTTGATATCGCGAGCTTTTTCAAAAAGTCGTGCGGCAGGACTCAGCATGGAGCGGAATGCTGGTGGAATGTAACCCGCTCCCCCGATCGGCCCCCACACAAATGGAATGGGTAACTGCCATAGTGGTGAGGGCATCCTCCATGCGGCGATCGTCACTTGATGGCAAAGCTCGAAGCCAATCTCACGGTGCCAAGACACTGCGGCTGCTAGAACCTTACGGTTGAAGTTTGCATAGTTTAGCCAACTCTGAATATGAGCGATGAATCGGTTAGAGCTGCATGCGCTGTGGTCCCGCAAGAAACGCACCTGCACGTTCGGCGGAATCACGCTCTCCCGCGCACCCTTTTCCCAGCCCTCGCGGTTGTGGATGTCCGCAAGCACCCAAACATCGTGATGCAAAGCGATGCGACAAACAGCGGCCCATCCGACACCGGGTTCGGAGCCACCGTAAGGATTGCAAGCATACGCTGAAACGAGAATTTTCATCAGTTAAATAAGTTAGGTTCGGCAGCAGGGCAAGCCCTTGAATTCGCTACATGAGTGAACGGACCGCATGAATGAAAAGCCGACTCGACACACACTTTTTTTGCTGAAGAAGCTTAATACTTTTTCAACTCCAAGTAATGTCTGGTATCACAAATCTGACTTTAGGCGGCGAATTTCGTCGGCCAAATATTGACTAACGACTTCGTCGGAGCACCGGGTGTTCCACCAATCCAAGGTTTTCTGATGGAGTTCAAGCATACGCATGGGATCTTGGCGCAGCTCGTTGATCACTTTGCCTATGTTTAACCAGTCGCGTTCGATGATGATCGGACTGTCTTTATACCATCGACTTGGCGGTAGTTCGTCGGAAATGATTACACAACCCAGCCGCATTGTTTCCAACAAGCGGAAACATTCCGTGCTCATAAACCCCTTGGGACAGAGTGCGATTTTCGTCTCGCTGATGATCTCGGCATACTCCTCCCTCGAGAGCCCCTTCGCGAATCCGCCGGACCAATAACAGATGCCTTTACCAAAAACGTCGACGAATTTTCGAGGGCGGAAGATTTTAAGTTTAGTGAGGATTTTGAAATAAAGCGTCCTCAGGCGCAAGTTATTGATGGGGAATGGTGGTAGGAGACGAAGCCATGTAAACTGGCGGTAGAAATCAAGTCGGTTGGCCAAGAAGTTGCCAGCGTAGGTGGCATCATATTTCCTGCCTTCAAAAGGCCGGAATGAGGTGAGACTCGCCGAATTGGAGTAGCCGATGGGGAATGCAAGGATGTTCCTGACGTTCTCCTCCAGCGGATAGTAGGCCTTTAACACGGCAAAGAATTGATTACAGATTTCTAGCGGAACTGAGCTTCTTTCATCGGCAAGCATGATAAGAATCACATCCTTGCCGGTCATTTCAAAGTTAGGCGTCGGAACACGCAATTTGTGCTCATAAACGAGGAAGCGAAAATCATAGTAAGAATCACCTAGGATTTCGGCAAGACGCGAGAGGATGTTTTCTAAGTGTAATCCGTAAATATTGCTCCGCGTGGCCCGCCAAAGCTTTTTATCGAAATCGTGATAGAGTCGGTCGAAGAACTGTTTTTCTTTCATGGCGGAGGATTGGGTTTCAACACGACCTACGGAACGGAATTACATTAGTGAATGGCAGGATGAAGCCTATCGATTTCAGCCAATGCCATGCCTACGACTTGATCCATGTTATAATAGCGATAGGTAGCGAGACGACCGATGAACGAAACCTTAAATTCTGCATCGGCTAGTTCCTTGTATTTTCGATAGATCACTGCCGCATCGGGAGCGGGAATCGGATAGTAAGGTTCTTTGCCGGGACCGAAATCATCAGGATATTCACGCACGATGGTCGTGTTTTCGCACAATTGGCCAGTTGCATGTTTAACTTCAACAATTCGTGTAAAGTCTTCCTCATTTGGATAGTTCACTTGCATGGTGGGCTGCCAGAAGCCACGTTTGCCAGAGATTGCCTCGCGCTCGAGGAGTTCATTCGGTGAAAACGACTGATGCTCGAATCGCAGCGATCGATAGGGTAGTTGGCCGTGGCAATTGTCGAAGTATTCGTCGATAGGCCCTGTGTAAATCATGTGTCCGAAATTCGTATGCGGCAAGATTTCACCGTAATCTGTCTTAAGAAGGATGCGCAGCTTCTCTCCACATGCGGCGATCATGCGTTCAAACATCCTAGTGTAACCTGCCTTCGGCAACGCTTGGAAGTCTTCGCGCAAATAGCGGTCGTCTCGGTTAGTGCGAATGGGAATGCGACCGCACACGCTGGCATCCAGGTCTCTGGGGTGACGCTTCCATTGTTTAAGTGTATAACCTTTAAAAAACTTGTCATAAAGCTCCCAACCAACCTGTGAGATAATAACCTCCTCGGAGTTTGCCGGATTCTTGATGGGCACACGGTGCTCTTCTAACCAAGCTTCCATTTCCTCACTGGTGGATTCCCGCCCAATCAATTGCTCGAAGGTGTTGAGATTGATAGGAAACTTCCAATAACGGTTCTCCGTGTGGGAAAGAATCGCATAATCTACCGGATGCCATTCGGTAAATTGTGAAAGATAGTCTTTGATGCGCTCCGAATTGGTTCGAAAATAGTGTGGGCCGTAAGTGTGGATGAGGACGCCATGGTCGTCGTATTGGTCGTAAGCATTACCACCGATATGTTCACGCTTTTCCACCATGAGGCAGCGTTTTCCGAATTGTGTACACAAGCGTTCGGCCGCAGTGATTCCGGCGAAGCCGGCACCGACGATGATATAGTCGAAATTCCAAGACATGAGATGGGTGGGTAGCGGCGATTGGGGGAAGATCTGACGCGTGAAAGACTCGTGATTTGAGTTGCTAATATTTGCCTGCGGCTCAGCGACCCAGCGCTTTCATAAGTGAAACCATGGTGCGCGTCGCACTGGGTGTTGCCATATGCACACCGTCCGTTAGGACAACTGTGCCAGGTGCCGCTTGTTGGCCGAGGTCCCACCATGCCGAATCGCTGCGTCGCGCCAATTCAAGAATCCATGAAGCGGGAGGTGAGCCGTCTCGTCGACCAGGTGGCAACCAGACGATTATTGATTGGCATCCTCTCGCCCGTAGCCGGAGTAAGATGCTACTGACCTCTTCAATCATGGCATTTTCTCTTGGTGCAAGTCCGTCCGCGGGAAGTTGCTCGATCTGAGCGGGGATGCTTCTCACTTCCAAATCGGTCGCTGGCGAGTTGTCTTGGAAACCGCCGATTTTCTGAGCTAACAGTTTGCTATAAAAGAAAGCGGATGGCCGGGCAAAGGCACTTACCACCGGAATCCTCATCCCTAGGCGGAACCATGGCTGCTGCATCGCCTGTCCGATTTCTGTAGGCTTTTCAACTAACGCGAGTTGCAGGGTGTTAGCTTCGATGATGAGCCACGGGGCTGTGGGCAGGATTCCTTTATCAATTGCTCTAAGCGCATCCACCGCGCTGCCTCCGTCGCAGCCCATGTTGGCTACTCCAGGGAAGCCCTGTGACCGATCAGGCAGGCGGCCGGTGATAGATGATCCTAGGACCATCACCTCGGGGGTATCCTGAGCTCCCGCCTGGATTCGTCCAATCGAGGAGAAAAAGTTAGATTCACTTTTGCTCGTCCGACCGCCCACGGCACGCAGGGCGAGTGTCTGCACACCAAAGCAAGCGGCGAGGGTCAGGACAAGGGTGAGTATATACGACATTGCAATGGGAAATGAGTGTTCACTGTTTCGGCCATTCTTTCTTTCTGTATTCTTTTCTTATACAAAAGGCTTGGGCGGGTGAACGATGCTTCCGCGCGTGGTTAAACCACGTTGGGTGTCTCAACTGGGCGGTGGAATTCGTTAGAATTGGAAATATATGAACCCACGTGGTGCGCCAGGGTTGGTTAGAATTAGGAATAACATGATGCCATGGATCACCGGTTCAAGCGGCGAGCGGAGCAGATGATTCGCGTAGTGCTCGCGGTGTTCTTTCAGCCAGCCCCATGCATGATAGAGTATCACAGCGCTCCCATAGAACACGAGCGAGAATATCGGCGGGCCAGAGAAGCCTGTCTTGCCGTTGAAAACCCCTTTGAAGAATGCAACAATACTCGTCATATCCGGCATGAGAAAAGTTAGCCAGAGAAGCGTCACGATGTGGAAGGTAATGAACCACCGAAAGAAGCCAAATAAAGAAAAAGATATTAATGCAGAAGAATCCTTGAATCTTAACTCCGGATTCTTGCTTCTCGATACAAGCCGCTCAAGCGCTAAGAACAGCCCATGGAGCGAACCCCACAGGGCAAATTTCCATGCCGCACCGTGCCAGAGGCCGCCGAGGAACATGACTAAGAACAAATTCACATAGGTGCGACTTGGCCCCTTGCGGTTGCCGCCGAGTGGAATATATAGGTAATCCCGCAGCCAGCCAGATAGAGACATGTGCCACCGTTTCCAGAATTCCGTAATGCTGGTAGATAAATAGGGGAAGTTGAAATTAATTGGAAATCGATAGCCAAACATTGCAGCCAGTCCAATGGCAATTAACGAGTAACCGGCGAAATCGGCGAAGATCTGCAGCGAGTAACCGTAGAGCAATGGTATGAGATTAAGTGGGCTTGAATGTGTTAGGTTAGTGGGGCTTAGGGTTAGTGTAGCGGTTTGCTCGGCAAGGTTGTCTGCTACAAAAATTTTAAGGAAATAGCCTATGATGAGCGCTCGGATTACCTGTTTCCATGGAATGTCTTCGATCTGTTTTACTGCAATTTGCGGCCAGAATTCCTTGGCCTTAACGATCGGTCCGGCGACCAATTGTGGGAAAAACATGAGATAGAATCCGATGTCGCGGACACCCTTGGCGAATTTCCCGCCTTTAGATACTAAGTCGCCTCCCTCGCGCGTTACTTCTCCGCGCGCTACATCTACGATCATGCTGATACCGTGGAAAGTGTAAAATGAGATTCCTATTGGCAAGGGTATCTCTTTCACCGCCATCACCCATGCGGCGGGGAGGAATGGGATCGATCCTGCAAGAAAAGGTAAGTATTTAAATACACCTAGCAATGCTAGATTCATGAATACCGCCCGGCGGGTCCATTGATTCACGCGAACATCATCACCTGCCAACTTGTGAAGGATAATTCGACCGGTTGCGATGCTGTTGCCTATGCAGGAGATCGCCAGCAGCCCGATCAGTTTCGGATCCTGCCAACCGTAAAATGTGACGCTAGCCGCCAGTGCGAGCGTGATTTGCCACGCCTTGCCGTGCCTTCCTCTCGACCAAGGTGCGTAGTATAACGCGAAGGTCGTGACGAGCAGGATGAGAAATTCCCAAGAATTAAAAAGCATGGGCAAATAAACAGCTGGATCAACTTCTATGGCTCACTCTTCAAAGCTGAAGTGGTGATGCTATTTAGTAACAACAAAATGGCCTTTCGTGGCGAGAAGGTCGGCCCGTGGGTAAGTTTGGAATTTCTCAGCTAATTGAACGCTTGCGAGTTTCATTTCTGAATTTTCTGGAAGGGTCGTTTTTTCTTCAATAATTACAAACCCAGCCTCTAGCAATAATCTCCGGATATCATTATGACGTAGTCTGTTTTGATAGTAATGACGCATGTGGACGAGATCCCATGTCCGGTCGCTGAACTTCAGGAAATTATAGGGCGTGATCGACTTGTCGCGGTGTGAGTAGTGATCGCTGTAATCGATTTCGTGGCTCATGATGCTGCCTTGGTGGCAAAGGCGATAGCACTCGGCCAGAATTTCTCTAAGCATGTCCTCAGGTACATGCTCGAATGTGCTCGTCGTGGCGATTAAATCTACCGAGCCATCGGGCAATGCGACCTCTCTTGCGTCCGAGGGTGCTCGGTAGTCGATACCATAAAATTCCAATAAATCGCGTCTGAAATCCGATCCAAGCTCTTGGGTGAGTTCGCGCACCATTTGAGGATTGGATGATAGAGAAAGCTGTCCGCATGTATCGTTCACTAACTCAGCAGTCGCTAGCGGATTAAGGTCGATGGCGAGTTGCTTTTCCATGCCGCAGCCATAGTTGACAAGATTGCTGAAAAGATCTCGGGCGACTCCGAATTCGTAATACTGGGCGGACGTAAAGTTGCCCCAATGTTTACGGAAAACCTCAAGATGCATGGTGTAATTGTTCGGCTTCGACAAGGTAAGATTTACATCTCGGTGCCATCGCTTCGTCAGGTGCTTTTGGATGGCGTTATATACCTTGATGGAATTCGGCATCTTACTGAGGAGATACGAAGATGCACACTTGAGTTTCCAGTTCATAGTTTGTGATTGGAGGATTTAAAATTGAGTGGTCGGCTGCGAATGATTGGAATTCCGAAATTAGGGTTTCAATCGATTGCGGATTTTTCGATACAAATTGATAGGTGCACGCACGGTGGGGGCGTTGGCCAGTCTCACAAGCATTCGCATGCGTAACAATTCAGCATGAGATAGGGGAATAGGATCCTGATAGCGCACTTCCACCTCAGAACGACTCGGAAGATCGTAGAGTGCCTCGATCTGATCAAGATGCGACAACCACATTTTACCTGGGAAATGGAGGGCTGCGCAAGTCTCGGTAGATAGTTGATAATTTGTTCCCACTCGGCTGCGTTTGAGATCCTCCGGATGATAGATGTCCATGTCTCTGAACAGGTAGGCCATGATTTCCTGATCGGTGTTGTATGGGATCGTAGGGTCAAACATTTTCCGTGTAAGCATGTCTTCCATACGCTCGAATGGGAAGGGCACGCCGATATGATAGAAACCGGAGTTGACTCTGCGGGGAGTATTTTCGCGGAGCCACAACCGGTCATTAGAAACTCCGTGATACCAAGACCATGATTCGGTAGAAAACGCGTTCTTACTTTGAGGAGGAATGAGGTTAGGGACATGGCGAAGCCACACAATGTCCGAGTCAAAATAGAAAAAAGGTCCTTCAGCAAAGATGGGTAGCTCCAGTTTCGCAAAGTAAGCTCCGCGCGCTATCAACTCGCGGGTTTTTGGATAGTTCTGGAGTTTTTCCGCAACGATCGGCGCACGGGCTGCCGACGTGATGATCGATACATCCATTCCTGCCGCAGCTACCTCTAACGATTCGTGATCGTGCGCATCGGTAGAACCGTCCGTGTGGATCTGAAGACAGTGCGTAGCGGCGAAGTGACGGCTGAACGTCCGGATCGCGTGGATGGCGATAGGCATGGCACCTTTGTGAACGAGTGTAGTTGCCGTCTCCATGGAACTGCGATAAAACGACTAAGAAAGTAAATTGCGAGATATGATACTTCTGAGTTTATACGCTTGGGAGCAGTGCTGAGTTGTGACCTCTATTTCCCGCATAGCCTGCTATCAGTTCGCCTGTTAAATCTGATACGGTGAACATGGAGTAGTCTGCTGGAACAAGTGATGTCACTTTCTCCAAGTCCAGACTGATATGTTCAAAGAAAATGATTGGGCGATGCTCGGCAATGGTTCGGGAAAGGCCGGCGATCACAGCGAGCTCATGGCCTTCGGTGTCGATCTTGATGACTCGGGGAGGACGCATTCCATCCTTGAAAACCATTTCATCTCCCGCTCGGCAAGTGACTTCGCATTCCCTTCCGTTTCTCTCCGTCGCTTCGGGATTCAGCGTGCCCATTGTTGTGTGGCCTTCTGGTATGGTTAGTATAAGATCGGCGTTTCGATCACTCAGCCCGAAAGGGTGGACTTTCATATGCTTCAACGGCGAAACCGCCTGGGCTGCAAGTTTACTCATCCGAGGATTGGGTTCGAAGAGATGTAACTCACCAAGCTCAACCAAATTTGAAAGATTATATGAAAGTAGTCCTGAGTTTGCCCCGATATCCCACACGACATCACCACTTTTGAGGAATGGTTTGATTGCTGCGAGCAGTCCTTCCTCTTCAAATCTGTCTCCCAGTAAATGATTGAGCCAGTACATTGCCGAAACATCTCTAAAGTCAACTTCGATGAACTGACCTTCTGGAAGCTGAAGTCGATAGTCTTGTAGGTCCCTAACCGAGGGGGCCATCGTGGTTAATAATGCTCCGGCGCCCTTCAAGTGGAAAACGCCGTGCCAGATTCTGTATAGGCGAACTATCGCGTGTGCTATCATTTGATTTTGAGAATTTTTTTTTGGCGAGAACCACTTTTCCCGCAGTCTGCGGAGGGAGGGGCTGATTGTGAAATAGTGTTAGCCGGGCCGGTCAATGGATCGCCTAGGTATTCCCATCAATGGGGTGAAAAAGCATCAGGCGTCTTTTCCGTGGTCGCACGTAATAATTCTGCCGCCATGATCGGGGCATGCAGTCGTTGTGCCCAAGCGAAGGCGATATTTTCGCCGCTTCGTTCACCCGCGTCCCAACATTCGCTTTCGCGAATCAAAGCCTCTACCAGATTGTTGGAGCTGCGACTTGGTGCCAAAGTCCCAGAGTCAAGAGTTGTGAACCAAGCTGTCGAGCCCAGCAGCGGATGTGCTCCTAACACCACAGAGCAGCCGCAGCAAACTGCCTCTGCCGAAGCAATGTGGAATGATTCAAAACGTGAAGCGCAAAGGATGATACTGCTGGTGGTGTAGCGTTCATGTAGCGCTGCGTGCTCAAGGAAATCTGTCAATTTTATGCGATCCCGCGTCTCCCTACTCCAGTGCGAGGTCAAATGAGCGTGAGTCGCACTGTATTTACCAATAACCTCGGCAGTCCAGTCGGGCATTCTATCAAGAAATCGACCGAGCACCTCAAGTGTCCGCTGGGGATCTTTCTGAACGGCATCCTCTGGCCCCCAGCGCCCCACCACCACCACCCTTTTTTGTTTAAACTCGCCTCGAAAGGCCATGGTCGGTGAAACGGGATGTGGCACTACGATTAACTTGCCCGCGACTTCGGGGTATCCTAATGCGCGTGCATAGGCCGCTAACGACTCCATCGCGGGCGGAGAGACCGCCGCCACGGCGTCCGATTCATTGATCATTTCTAACCGACGGTGTTCAAAAAGCGATGGGATGAGATCACGGCTCGCTTTAGCGATTTCCTTTAAACGCAAAGCGGTGGTGTCCGCCATTGCCACTTTCGCTCTCGATACCCGTGTCCAACAGGTGAAATCGGCATACGGAGTCACTAACCCGGCAGTATCTAAGCTTTGAATCAGATAGATGCCTGCACTGCGGATTGCACGAGCAACCGCTAAGTAACGTGGATCGCCCCAAGCGTATAACACAACGAGATCTAAATGAAGGCTGCTCCACCATGCCGAATCCTTGAGGGTCTCCTCGGAACAACGGACGAGGTCGGATGCATCGTCTTGTTTGCGTTTACCTGGCATTACCACGACGCACTCAACACCCGTCGCCTGAATGCCGCGACATAACAACCCGGAATCGCGAGCAAAAAAATGTTCGCTGGCATCGAAATCTACCGGAGTACAAGTGGCTGCCCTCATGATGTTAGGTGGACTGAAGCTGTTGAGTTCACTAGCGTTCGATAGATCGCGGCGAATCCTGCGGCGGTACGTTGAGGAGCCAGATAATCACGATCTTCGGCGTGGCGGCCTTGACCTAGTTCACGAGCTCGGGTGAGGGAGCTCATCACATCGGCGAGGGTGGCGGCCAAGTTCTTCGCATCTAGCGGCTGAACGATCCTGCCATTTTCTCCGTCACGGATGTAGCCCGCCTGTCCGCCATGGACGGTGGTCACTACCGGCACGCCGATGACTCGCGCCTCCTTGACTGAGTTCGGGCTGGTGTCGCCACGGGTCGGCAGGACTGAGCACCAAGCCCCTTGCAGTTGTGTTTTCATTTCCGCCCACGGCAACAACCCAAGGCATTTGAAGTTTTTCAAACCTGCAGCAAGGCATTCTTTAGAGAGCGAGATATCCCCTGCGAGGCGAAGTTCCCATTGGCGCTCAGGTAGTAGTTTCATTGCATCTAGCAGGACATCGAGGCCTTTGCGGGTGCCACTTCCACCTACGTATAATGCGTAGGGTTTTTCAGCATCGGGTTGCCAAGGCACCTTGTAGAAACTCGGATGCACCCCGTATTCGACCATCCGGCAGTCCGCCGTAGGATCGATTTCTTGGATCCTGTCGATGCCCCACTGGCTTTCGGAAGTGACGATGGTAGCGGAGCGGATAAAGGCTTTTTCAGAAGCGATCATTTTGCGCCACCGCCAATCGCACGGTAAGCCGCCGATGCGACTGTATTCGGTAAGCACGCCTTGCATCGAGAGAATGGTGGGGCAGGAGCAATCGCGAAGGGCAGCAGGATAGATCAGCTCTGTACCCCAAGCATGAACCACATCCGGCTGGATGCGACGGATTACACGCCCGAGGACGAAACGCGCTGGAAGATAGTCAAGCGCGAGATCGACCGAAAATTTTACTGCAGGCACTCTGTGGAAATGCTGACCGAGTGCCTTTACTAACTGGGTATGCCGAATGCTGCGGTCAAGGATCACCCAATGAATATCGAGATCCTTGTGAGATTCAAAAGCAAGCGCGAGCTGTGGCAACCATGTGCAACCTTGTCCGCCACCGCGGCCCAGGGCTCCGCCCGTTAGAGCAGAGAGCGGGAACTCGGCTAAAATCGCGATGCGGGTCATGTAGGAGAGGAGGGAAGTTAAAGGGCGGAAGATGGGACTGACCGAGTAGAAACGGTTTTGGATTTTATAACATCGCTCCCAATATCCGCCTTATTAAGTCACATGCTCCGACCAAGTCAGCATGTTGACATGCGGTAATGTGCCCGCAGTCTCTGGCTAAATCCAAGGATGTATCGGTCTCATTGGCTTCACCGTCGCAGTCCGTAAGCTTGAAAACAATATAAACTTCATAGCGACGCTAGGCCCATGCTTCGCACAGATTCATTGAGACTGAACGAGAGGAACGTTGGATTTGACTTGTTAGTGTATTTTTCCTTCACAAGGAAAATCTTCTGATAGGTGAAAGATCTCCATAGCTAAGGCATACGCTATCTGATAGATCTCTAATATTATCTCTATGAATTAATGTGACATGAGAATTTTTTTTCGAAGCGTTTGCTTGAAACAGAATCCACTCGCGACCAATCAAACGCAGAACAGCTGTGACATCGTCCCAATAACGCTTTAATGTTGGAAGAGTTGCGTCGCGCAAATTCTCAATGGTTTCAAACACTCCGTTCTCAATATCATCCTTCACGATGTCTCAAAGTTGTTCACATGGACTGAGCTCCGGGCTGTAGGGCGGTGCATTCCGAATCACGCATCTGGATATCCGGCTTAAGAACGACGTATGACCCAAGTACGAGTGCCTCAAGTCCGGTATCAAAGAAGCATTTGATTGCTTCCCTAGGGTGGCAGACGATCGGCTCGCCCTTGACGTTGAATGAAGTGTTCAAAATCAGGTATTCTCCGGTCCGATCACCGAAGGCCTTGATGACGTCGTGGTAGCGCGGATTGGTTTCCCGATACACCAGTTGAGGCCTAACTGTTCCATCCACGTGGACCACAGCCGGGATGGCATTGTGTTTTTCTTCCTTCGCCTCGAAGGAGGTAATCATGAAGCGTTCGTCGCGGGCGTTATTCAGGTAGGTGTCCCGGTATTCGGCGAGCAGCGACGGACAGAACGGGCGGAACGATTCGCGATACTTCACCTTTGCGTTGATCCGGTCCTTGTTGTCAGCGTGCAGAGGGCTCATGATGATGCTGCGACCGCCGAGCGCGCGCGGCCCGGCTTCCATGCGACCTTGGAACCAGCCGATCGCATAGTTTTTCACAAGAAGATCCGCAACCCTGCCCGCGAGATCGTCCGGTTTCTCGAATACCAGACCGCGTTCTTTCAGAATGATTTCGATTTCCTGATCCTCATAGGAAGGCCCCCAATACAAATCCCGAAGTCGTTTGTTAGATTGTCCGGGATTGGCTTGGTAATAGGCGTGAAGACCGGCACCCACGGCTAGTCCTGCGTCACCCGGATCCGGGTAAATCCACTGATCATCCAATGCTCTACTGTACCAGAGCTTCTGATTGAATTTCACATTGAGGAAACAACCGCCCGAGCAGCATACGGAACGGACGCCCTCCTCACGGAGGGTTGGAAGGATTAAGGCCATCATCTGTTCCTCAACAACGCGTTGAACCTCCGCAGAAAAATCCTCGCGCCCCAGCTTCTCTGCTATTTGCCCTAGGGCAGCTGCCTCTTGGCCATGGAAATGCTGAGAGCCATGATCACGCCAGATGCCAAAACGGCCATAGTCATGCGGCTTAACCAGTTTGCCATCCACGAAAACGGGGTGAAATCCGTCAAGGGTACCCGGGTGGGGATTACCATAAGGAGCGAGGCCCATGACTTTCCATTCATCACTACCGTGCCGCCAGCCAAGACCTTCCGTCGCGTTGCCATAGAACCAGCCAATCGAACTATCTGCCCCGTATGATCGGATGAGCTCGATCTTATTGTTTTGGCCGCGCCAGAGCGCGCATGAGGTGACGTCGCCGATGCCGTCCATTGTCACAATCAGGGTCTTTTGATCTCCGAGCCCGGCTGTGTAATAAGCGCTAGCGGCGTGGGCGAGATGATGTTCCACAGAGATTACCTTACAGTCATGCCGCAACTTGATCTTCTCGCAATACAGAGGAAGCACGCCGTCAATCGCTCCCAAACCCCGGAAATAATTAGAGCGAATGGCTCCCTTGATGCGGCTTTTCAGGCCATTCATTACGCCGAGGGTCGACGGGGGAAATTCAAAAAACGAATGCGCATCGAGTCGGAGGTTCCGCCCGGCGGAGGCGACGATATCGATGTCCCGATCCGTGATCCCAACCCACTCCATGCACCATTGAATGGCATTGATGGGGAAAGTGGCATCATTTTTTGCGCGTGTGAGGCGTTCTTCGGCGATTGCGGCGCGGATTTCTCCGTCAATGATCACGCATGCGGATGAATCATGTCCGTAATTGAAGGCTAGAATAATCATGGTTATGTCAGGTATGGTTTTGAATGAAAAGTGTGCTGGATATCGGGTTACTCATCCAGTTGTCAGTTAGGAGTTCTGAAAGGTGATGTCTTAAAATTAGATTGGCATCGACAAGGCGATGTTCGCTACCAGAACGCGAAGAAATGGCGACTGATGAGGCTCCGGTGCGGTCCCCGATTTCGATACGCCCTCCTTGCCAAGTGTGTAAAATCACGGGCGATGAGAGTCCGACCCGGTTGCTGCGCCAACTCCCTAACAGGCGAACGCTTTCACCTATCAGAATACTTTCGGCAGCACGGGCTTTCACCCGCACTGTGCCAGTAGAGCGGAAATTATGACCACAGTGACAGCCCTGGAAACGCAAACTGATGAGGGTCCGCAGGGTGGACCAAGTCATGTCGGCATGGATGCACAACACGTCGTATGCCGAGTAAATTTTGTTGCAGAAAGTGCGGTTCATAGCTCGGAAGCTAGGTAGATCGTGTGATTACGGCCCCCTTTGTGGACGATCCCGTAGCCTTAGCAGTAGCGCTCGAACAAAAAATTCGTCATTTAGAATAAATGCCTACTGATGGATTAGAGCGGTTTGGTAGCGACTACCCGGATGCGGTAAGCAAACAATCCTGGCCAGATGTCTTGCAGAAAACGTAGATGGAATACGCTGGGAAGATACCTGCGGGCAAAATCGCTAATGTGCGATAGTGGCCCAGATCCCCGGAAGATGTCCCAGATGGTAGAATCATCGAAACTTCCAACACTTACATCCACGAAACCAGCGTCGATAAATAATCTTTTGAAAGTCCGCGGGCAAAAGTAACGGATATGAACACCATTGTGGCGGTTGATTGCTCGATTTTCCGGCTCCGACGGTACTTCAGCACGCAAGAGCGCCATGATGCGCCATGGATGGTAGCCGAAATTTGGGACTGTCGTGATGAGTTTGCCGCCAGGTTTAAGGACCCGGAGAAGTTCTCTTGCAGATGCGAGTGGATCCATCAAATGCTCGAACACTTCAATACAGGTGGCTCCCTCAAAACGATTCTGCTCGCACTCAATGGTAGCGTTTCCGGCGTTGATGGCGTATGCTGTGAAGCCTTTACTAACTAAATCTTGGACAGCGACGGGACTTACATCCGCCCCAGAATATTCGCGGTCATTTGCTAGTTTTTTTTGATATGCATGACCAAGGCCACAACCCTAATCTAGGACGGTGTGAGCATGGAGAATTGGCCCAAGAACCTTCTGGAAGCGAGTATCATCCCATTCCTGACTGATGTGTCGGTTGCTTTTCCAGTAATTGTCGTAGAAATTTTCAGTGCTCATTATTTCGTGAATTTAGTTTGATAGAATATAACAGAAAATTATATCGTTAATATTAAGTTTGCGAATCTATCGTCGCTAGATGCTCTAGCAAGCGTTCTCGAAAGCGATCGAAGCTAAGTGTGCTGGCGATCGCAGCAGTATCGGGAGTGATGTTTTCAGCTAGTCGCCGTTCATAACAGGCGACTATGGCCTCGGCGGCGGCAGTGGCATCGCGGATGGGAACCACCTCGCCGTTAATCCCGGGTTGGACAAAATCTGAGGTCCCGGTGTTAGGGGTTAACACAACAGGAAGGCCGCAGGCGATTGCTTCCAGCGCGGTTCGCGCTAGGCCTTCTTCGATTGATAGGAGGGCGAAGACATGCGCGGATTTCAAACGGGCGGCGAGCTTGTCTGGTGGTAGCATTGGGGCCCACTCAATCGGGATGTCCCGATAGTTGGCGAGGATCGGTTTCATCGATGGATGGACGATATCCGTGAGCATGAGTACGGCGTCACGTTCCTTACGAATGATTCGCATGGCCTCCAACAGATAGGGGAAGCCTTTGCGCAGCGTGACCCCGCCGGTGCACACCACGCGCAGGGGCGAGGCGGGCAAATCCGTGTTAGGCTCGGGAGAGAAGTGGCTTAGGTTCACCGGATAGGGCAGATGCAGCACGCGCTCTGCCGGAAAGCCTTCTTCGATGAAGGAGCGAGCGACGTAAGAACTGGGGCTGAAAACCCAGTCGGTTAGTTCGAGCGAGCGCAGGCCGCGTTCGTGCCATTGGCGGGGAAACGGTGGGAGCTCGCAGTTCCATCGGGCGTGTTCGTCACTAACCACGCGCCAGTAGTGGGCGAAATGACTGTTACCGCCATCTAGCAGGGTAAAGCCTCCTGTTGCCCGAGCCTTACGAAACGTTTCCACCGCATAACCATAACTCGAAAATACTGCGGTACCTGCTGGGGTTTGACGCTTGACCCACGCATCGAACAGAGGGAAGCAAGCGACTTTGGCTGCCTCGCCATAATTCGGTGAAATTTTCGCAGCAGCATAGGAAAGCAGCCCGATTACTGGGAAACGGTTAGACAAAGATTCCGGGATGCCCTCCGCACCCCGGCGCGTACCTAAATAGTGCCCTTGCAAGCGCCCTATTTCCGCAAAGACCCGGGCATGGTGATCACAGACGCTGCGGACTGGGCAGGCAACGGCGAAGGATGGTTTGTCGTGACTCACGGGTGTCTGCTTTTTGTGACAAAGAAGTCGGATGCGAAGGGGCAAAACTACCTGATAGGATGGGGCGGAGGGAGGTAAGCCGACAGCAGGGATCGTAAACTAGACGGACTTAGACGGGATTCTGCCCCAGCGGAGGATCGGGAGGTAGATGAATCGGTAGATCAAGGCAGCGAGGATCAAGCTGCCCAGCATAGGTACACAGGTTTTTACCAGATATTTTGAAACATTGCCTCCAGCCATCCCCATGCTGTGCCAAACCACAAAAAACAATGGGTAGTGTAGCAAATACCACTCATAACTTACTAAGCCGAGCCATCGCAACCATCCGTTGC
Source organism: Akkermansiaceae bacterium (assembly GCA_025363295.1). Taxonomy (GTDB): domain Bacteria; phylum Verrucomicrobiota; class Verrucomicrobiia; order Verrucomicrobiales; family Akkermansiaceae; genus Luteolibacter. The sequence continues at coordinate 56,978 of JANYEC010000109.1, read as the reverse complement.
ATAAACCCCAAATGGAAGCCTTCGCTGGATCCGCAATGAAAAGAAGTGTCAAGCCGGCAAACAGGATAGACGTTGTGCGTGCGATGCCGTCAGTCCAATAAATTGCAAAGTCAGTCTCCAGAATGGCATGGAAATCAAATATCCAGACAGGGCGAAAAATACCGGAACACCTACCGCTCCGGCAGCCAACATTCCGCCGATGAAATTTATCATGGCCGATGATGTGGGATTCACATAAACCACGTGCGATGCTACTACCATTAGAATCGCCAACCCGCGAATTCCATCAAGAAACGCTAAAGACTGAACCCCGCTAGGTGCCACATGCCACTTTTCCAACCAATGTTTTGATTCACTCATGATTTGAAGATTTGTGAAATTCTCAACAGACAATTATCTAATAGAAACACTACTTACCCAAGGCTAGTCTTAGATTTAAATAGCAGAACTCACTGCCAAGATGAGGACGTCTGTGAATTGTCTATACTGTTTTCGCACGGTTCCGCCCCCTGCGGAGAATCGGCAGAGAAAAAAAACGATAAGTTAGGGCAGCGAGCGCGAGACTGGCGATGATTGAGATACCGACGATTAACAGATATTTAGTCAAACTTCCCCCGGAGGCACCGCCGAAAATCTGGCGGGTCCAACGAAAAATCGGCTGGTGGAACAAATACCATTCATAACTCACTAAACCGAGCCACCTCAAACCCGTCACCGACAACGCTCGCGTTCTCGCAAACCCTGTATCTGCGATGTAGAGGATCAATAATCCCGCTGCGATTTTGAAAAGTGCACCGATGCCTTCACGATAGATTGTGGAATTAGCCACTCCGAAATACTCGACGAGCGAAGCGGACAACAATCCGCATCCGAGTAAGAGTAAACCAAAGTCGCCGCAACGGACCCAGCTTTTGCGGATGGCGCGGATCGTTTCCAAGCCGCCGATCAGGACGCCACAGGCAAATGCATCCAAGTTAGAGGGATAATGCGTTTGGATCGATGGGTGCAGAGTGTTTTGGATGCCGTGGGATAAATTCCACATGCGAACGACAAAAGGAATAACTAGCAGCATCGAGAAAAGAAGAATTAAGGTCGCATTGTAATCGAGTTTTCGGGTAATTAGAAACAATAGGGGAAGCGTGGCGTAGAAATGCACTTCGACGATTAGGCTCCACATTACTGGATTTAGTTCCCCAGAAACGGAACCTATCAGTGGGAATCCCGCCAACCATTGGAGTGCGAGAGGGAAATACGCAGTGTCGCCGGATTTGAGAAAATAAATCGGGGTCAGCAGAAGTAGCGAGAGACCTAGCGGTGGATAGATCTTCCAAAATCTTCGGCGAATATATCCTGGTGGCACGAGCTGGGACACCCCCGTGCTTTTGCGTTTCCAAAATGGGAGAGAGATCAAAAATCCAGATAGCGCAAAAAAAACCGTCACGCCGTATGCTCCTGCCGAAATCACGCCTCCCACAATTTTAACAAGATCCCCGGATACGGGATTGTGGTATAACACATGACAGGCGACGACTAGCAGGATAGCAATGCCGCGCAGGCCGTCGATTACGTCATAATCCTTGTTTAGACTAGGGCTGACATGCCATGGATCGATCCAAGAATGCTTTACGGAGTCCCCGGGTGTGCCTAGTTCTAATTGCGGGAAAGGGCTTTGCATATTTTCGGGGTGATCCTAGCGTATCCTTTTGGATTGAGGTGAAGTCCGTCTTCGGTAAATTTTTCTATCAGTCCACCGTTGGTGTCGGCAAGGATCGCAGTGACGTCGAGATAGAGGATGCCGCGTTGCCCGCAAAGCACTTTGAGTAGGGTGTTGAATTCCCGCACTCTAGCATTGATTTCACGGCTCCTTGAATCGGCGAAGCTCTGTCGCAGGGGCATTACCGAGACGGCGATGATTTTTTGCGGAGCCAGTGCGCGGGCTTGGTCTAGCAGGTGCGCGTATTTATCCAAACACTGCGAGAGTGTTTCCTCTCGGCCAAGATTGTTGATTCCGCAAAGCAGTAGCAGGTTTTCGATCCTAGGTTCTTTGAGTGCGGAGAGTAAATCGGCGACGTTCTCGATTCCGGCAGATGCCAAGCCGCAATTTCGGATAGCAAACTCGCCGTGACAGTCTTGATACCAATTTCCAAATTCAACGTGACTGTCTCCGGCGAGGACATTCAGCGGACGCGGGTCAAGCCACGATTGCGCGGAAAATTCGTTTTTGCGTTGCTCAATTATGATGTTCCAAGTTCGAGTTTGGGTAGATGAGATCCGCATCCAAAGACGTTTGGCTGCGTGAATGGCCCCATAGCTGGCAAGTATGATGAGAGTGCCTGCAGCGAGGAGGATCGAGAGTGTTTTAATCGCGCCTTTCAAGGTGTTGGAGGAGGGCGACATGATAACCCGGCTAGGTTGCTCGAATTGGCGATTGAAACAATATCGGTCATAGACAGCATCGCCCCATGACAACGTCAACTCGGCAGCTTGCGGATCAGCAAGTGAAACGTTTATTTTTTCTTGAGACCCGGTGGGGTCTTGGAGGGGGCACGGTGTTCAACGCCTACTTGGCGAGGAAGCTCTTTGATTTGGAAAATCTAACTCCAGTCGGATTGTCGATTGATCCGACTCATCCCGACGACACCGCGAATTTCTTAAAAGGTTTGGTTGATTTTCCGATTCATTCGTCACTGAAACAGCGATTCACGAGACGGCGCTTCCTGCATGATGCCTATGCGGTGATCCGGGCGCAAATGCCGGAGCGGATTATTTTCACGGTTAATTCCAAAACCTGTGAAGTAGTTAGACATTTGCCGTCGCATGTAGTTAGAATAGGCGTCGTGCATGCAGTGGATGTGGATAATGTCGCGCTGGCTGGCTGTTATTCCAAACACCTCGATGCCATTGTGTGTGTGTCGCAAATGGGCCTGGATATGCTGAATAGCTTGTCGCCGCCGCCGTGTTGCCCTTGTTATTTTATTCCGCCTGGAATTTTGTTACCTGAAGCACCTTTGAAACGTGAATCCACTGGGGGTCATCCACTTCGTCTGCTTTATCTTGGTCGGCTTGCGGAAGAAGCCAAAAGAGCGAGAAGTATTGTGGGTATCGCTACGGCACTGAGGGAGCGTGGGGTGCCATTCCAATGGAACATCGCAGGAAGTGGGCCGGAAGCCGGATTTGTGGCTCAAGCGCTAGATGAACTGAAAGTCGGAGAAGTAGTGCTGATAGGAAACGTTAGCCACCACGAGGTGCCCGGGCTTTTTTCCAAGTACGATGTGATTGTTTCAACTTCCGATAGGGAGGCGTTTCCTCTGGCGCTGCAGGAAGCGATGGCCTTCGGCCTAGTCCCTGTCGCTGGGGACGCGCCTGGCCGCGTAAGTGACATCGTACAGGCCGCCGGAGGTTTTCTGGTAGATGTAAACAATCCGGCAAAGTTTGCGGAGGCGATTTCTGTGCTTCATGAGGATCGCGAACTGCTAACCCGTCTATCAGAACAGGCATCCCAAGCGATTTCAGAAGAATTAGGGTGGGATTGCATTGCAAAAAGGTGGCAGGCGCTGCTGGCTTCTCCGGCCTTGCAAGCGCGCGATGAAAAAGCTTGGCCACGGCGTTTATCCGTGCTGCCGTGTTTAGATAAAACACTTCCAGACCGGCTGATGTTTTTACAAAGTATAGGTGAGTCCTTGGCTTCTTTGATTGAACTTCTCATCGACGGGCATATCCGGCGGTTGAGAAAAATCTATTATCGCTTTAAAAAATCATAGGAGCGCGTTGTTGAGGAGCTTCTTCTCCTCATCCACCCGCTGTTTGTTCATGAATGAGATAAAGCGGCTCTCGACGAGTCGATTGAATATCCATCCACAGACGATGGTGGCCGTTAATACGATCAGAAATGTGATCCAGTAGTAGGACCCGTCCAAGCCCATCAGTCGCAAGCGGGCGATGATGAATGGAATCAAGAGCATTTGGGTAAGATAAAGGCTGTAGGAAATGGTACCAAGCCACATGAGTATTTGGATGAGTCGTGACCTCACCAGCGAGTGATCCCTCGGCCACATAAATCCTAAAAGCGCAGCGGTTGAAATACAAAGAAACGCTTCCTCGCGCGAAGTGGCATGGGGATGGGCTAGGACATATCCTTCAACCATGCCATGCGGCGTACGGCTTAATTGATAAATGACACCGAATGCTAAGGTGAGAACTCCGATCAGAATGAACTCCAAGGAAGGCATACATCGGCGCTTTTCATTAGCTTCTTCTTCGGAAGACTTGTGAAGGAAGAGCATGCTTCCTATCCCAAACTGATACCATTTATCGAGCGGAAATGGACAGGTTTTCGGTGATAGGATCAGCCATGTGACTGATAGAAAAGTAAGCAAAAAAGTAAGCTTTGAAAGAATCTTGATGCCACTTTTTGTGTTTCCGCGACTGAAAAGATTACTGCAAACAACAAAGCTTCCGACAATCGCATAAAATGTGACCTCGTAACTCAGACTCCAAGATACTCCGACGCAAATCGGTAGTTTGAACGCTTCATGGGTTAGAGTAATGTTAGATATCCAGAAAATTGGGTCCGAAAGGTTAATATTGTGGGGCAATCTGCCTAGGCTCTTGTCGAAGAAAGCCGCAACGATGCCCATTAACAAAGTCAATGCGAGCACCACGAGATAGGGGGGATAAATCCGCCGGACCCGGGCGCTCGCAAAACGCATGATCCCACTGGATGACCGGATAGATTCATAAGCCGCTCCGGTGATGCAATATCCAGATATTACGAAGAACATAGGGACACCCAACGTTCCATAACAACTGAATGCGTAGAGTGGATTTTTGAAAAATTCCAAATGGCCTCCGTCGATAAATTGCATCGATCCATGAAACATGGTGACCCACAGCGCCGCGAAACCGCGGAAGGCATCCATGATCAGGAGAGGGGGGATTTTTCTCATACGCGGGTAGTGAGCAGATAGAGCGAGCGATGACGTTCAATCATGCCATTCCGTGTCATGGCATTCGCGAGCACATGGGCGCGACCGGCGTTGCCAAGGCGCATGCGGAGCGATGGATCATTCATGAGCCTGTCTAGCCCGGTGGCAAGAGCGGTCGGATCGGCAGGTGGGACTAACAGGCCTGTCTGGTCGTGGTGAATCAGATCCGGGATGCCGCCGATTTGGGAGCCGACGCACGCTGCTTTGCTATAAAGCGCTTCTTGAAGTGAGAGGCCGAGCCCCTCGGCGAGCGAGGGCATGGCGAAAATGGAGGCCTCAGCAAGAAGTTGGCGCGCCAGAACATCAGACACGTCGGTGAGAATTTCAACACGGTCTGCTAGATTGTGTCGTGCGACTGCAGCGAGCATTTCCTGCGGAGTGCCATCACTTGCGTGGCGACCAGCGATCACGAGTTTCCACTCGGGGAAATTGTTAGCGACTTGAGCGAAGGCCTCCACGAGAAACGGTTGCCCTTTGCGGCTGCCGACAGTGCCGAGGCAGAGGATGAAGGAACGTTTGGGTAGATCAGGTAGAGTGGTCTCGTCGAGAATGGAGTGGTAGATTTGCTGAAATTTGGATTTTACAGGGAAAAACCAGCGTCTAACGGCGAGATAATCATGTTGAGAAACGGTGGCTTCCCAGGCGACAGCGGCGACTTGGCGGAGCTTTGCGGGCCAACAAAGGCACATCGCGAGGAGGCGATAGGGAAGGGACCGCTGAGCACCCACGAACAACCAAAAACCGAACGCTCCGTGATTCGTACTGACGCAGGGGAAGCCTGCTGAGGCGAGGTTGGAGATTGCGCAATGGTTCCATGATCGCGAGTTCCAACTGTAGGTCCCGCCATGATGGAAGTGTAACAGGTCGATCTTCTCCGTCTGGGCCCATGCAATTAGGCGGTTGATTTGTTCTGAAGATTGATCCTGCGGATGCCAAGGGAAATGGCCGTGAAGCATCGCTCCGTGCGGGCTTTCTTGCAAAAATTCGGTAGAATCTTCAGATACGAGATAAAGCTCGAACTGCAAGCAAAGTCCCTCGACGAGCGCGCGCACGAGAACTTCCACTCCACCATGTTGATGGAGCGGGCATTCGAGACAAAGGGCGATGCGCATATCTTAGGATAGGAAAGATGATTGTTATTTGGTCATCGAGTTTGAGCAGTCGGCGGTGGGCTTGCGTGGTAAGAAGCGCGCAATTGGCCGCGCTAACATCTTGATGGCTTCCGCTCGGACCTCAACAGACACTCCGAAGTAGAGGGCTAATAAGCCCGTCACACTGGTGCCCACTGCAGCAGCGAGTAATAGTCCTGCATATCCTGGCAGAAATCGTTCGAGAAGAGAACAGGCCCATGCAAGTGCAGCAGCAAAAGGGAGTATGCGGAGTGGACGCCAGAGTGCTTCCTTTAGCAGTGTTGAAGTAGGGGTATCAGAGATTGATGCGAGGTGATGGATGCCGAACCAGAGACTCGCGCCAACTTGGGCCAAGCTCGCGGCCGCGAGCAAGCCGGGTATTCCCCAAAGGCGAGTCATCCAAAGTGCGTTGATCACAACGAGACCTGCTTCTAGCAGAGGCACATAGCGGGTTACACCAAAGTGCTTGTGAAAGCCGACGACACCAAAGGCCGACGAAGCTGCGATGGAAATGAAGAAGTAGAGCGCCATTAACCAATCGTTAACCGCTGGCCAAGCCATCGTTTTACCTACCCAGAGATGGAGAAAGTGTCGGTTGTTCGCCGCGCCCACGGCAAAAGCACAAATCGAGAGGGCGAGAACGAGCTCGGTGATTTGCATCCAGCGTTTTGCCATTCGCTGCTTATCGCCTTTGACGAAGATTTCACACAGGATCGGCACGCTGTAATCGAACGGCTTGGAAACCACTTGTTTGAGAATCGTGAAAGAGCGCGTGCAGACCGTCCAGATGGCTGCGGCATCGAGTCCTAACAGGCGAGGCAGAAGCAGCATGGGCATGTTTTTCGCAAGTTGGCTGCCGACTTGCACGATAAACAAGTCCCGTGAATAGCGCAGAACTGAAGTAAGCTCTTCCGCGTGGGGTCGTGCCCAAGTGCCCTTGGGTGGATAGAGACGGAGACGGATGCAGGCGACAATGTTGAAAAGCACGCCCCAAACAAATCCTGCCGCGGCATTCGCCAGCATGGCATAGATGCCCCATCCCGCATGCAGTCCGAAATAGAGGACAGCATAAAGTATGGCATACAGGACAATCTGAGAAAGCTGTGCCAAATCCTGGCGTTGATGAATGTAGAGTGGCGCGCCTAACATGCGTGTCGCCATGGAGGCGGAGGCGAGCACCACTTGGCCTATCATCACCCAGAGAAAGCTTTGCCGTAGTGCTGCTGGAATGTGATAGAAGGAAGCAGAGAGCCACGTTACGCTAATTCCCAGCACAAGTATAAATATCGCAACCAAGCCAAGGGCGATTAGGCTAGCGCAAAACAAGCGACCGTAACGGCCATCGTGTTTTTCATCCCTACAATCGAACAAATGCCGTTGAAAGGCATTGGTCATCCCAAATTCAATCACACAGAGATAGGCAACCAGTGTGGTGATCAGGCTCCACATGCCGAACTCCGCAGAGCTGAGATAGGAGAGCGTCAGGGGGATCGATGCGATGGAGTAGAATATCTGGGTGACCACCGCACCATAACCCAGGGCGACCCCGCGGACGAGCAAGCGTTTTCGACTCATATTAATAACACAGAGGGGAGAGACTTGATGCGTCAATCCGATATCTTAAGTTAGGCGGGGTGCTGGATCAGGCTGACCTTTCGACGGCGCGGGTGGATGCGCGGTTAGACTTGAGGATAAAGGGTACTCGCACCTGTTTCTTCCACGCCGGCAGCGGAAGGTTTTTCTCCATCAGACGGATCATGGCCATGCCCATTAGGGTTCCTGATACGCCGTATTGGAACTCACCGAAAACGAAGGTAAAGATGATGGGCTGGGTAAGCAACGGTATGCCGAAGAAAAGTGCGATAGGAAACCATTCCGTGCCGCGACAGCGGACAATCTGGCGATGGGCATGCACGGCCACGCGAATCATGAACATCAAAAGCACTGCCAACCCGACATAGCCCGCCGCGCGGATCGTATGGACGGGGCCGCTGTGATACGAGCCATTGATCAGCATGGCCTCCTGTTGGTAAAGCAAACCACTCGCTGCTCTGCCATTTTGTGTGCCGAACGTGGATTCATTCGACGCGAGTTGTTCAACGGTCATGCCGATGCCATCTCCAAAGGTCTTATTGCGGATCCAGCGGTCGCTGGTTAGGGCTTCCTTCCACATTTCCATCCGCCATTCGGTAGAGTTGTCGGCTTGTCGAACGTATCGCTCCTCCCAAGTTCCTGGCAGAGGGGAAAGCGCCCGCTGGATGTTTGCGGGAAGCGGTGCATTGCTATTCACGAAGGCTAACAAAACTAACGCAATGGAGCCTCCGAAAAGCGCCAATAGTACCGATTTCACGCCTCCATGATAACAGATTCCGAAAAAGTAGATCGCTCCGACTGCAGCCACCGAATTTCGATAGCCACTGCCCGCCGCCGCCGCCAGACTGCAAAGAAGCACAAATCCCCACAGCGGATGCAGGCAGGCTCTGAGAGGAGATAAACGGCTCGAGAGCCAGCGGGCCACAGTTTGCGAAAAGGTGCTGAGAGCGGGAATCCGATCCATGCTACCTCCGGTTACGTTAGAAAAGCCTTCCGCCGAGAAGTCGGCACCACGAAGTCTTTGTCCGATGATACCGAAAAACCCGGCGACCAAGGTCAACCCCATCGCCCATTTGATTTCCTTGGCTTCGACCCTGAGAGTTGAGAGGACCACCGCAGACGAGATGCTTAGGATGAGCACGATGTAGGGACGTCCGCCGACGTTGCCAGCTCCAAAAATATTTAAGCCCACGGGATTTCGCATGTAGGCTTGCACAATGCAGGCGATGATTAGAAGCGTCCAGATTTCGAGTTCTCCGATCTTTATCTGATATTTAAGTTTGCGCATCAGAAACAGCGCCAGAGATATTCCTAGAAACAGGATCTGTCCGACGTCAGTGGTGCCGATGCCGCGGATCAGGACGATATTCAGTGCAGAGAAGAAGATCAACAAAAGCCAAACCTTGCGGCCGAGAAGCGCGGCAGTGATTAGCACGGCGGCGGCGGCAAACTGGACGAGCGTTTCGAACTGATCTGTAACGATCGACATTCCCAGCCAAATCGCTACAAAAATAGCAAGTGCAAGAATAATGATGCCCTGAATGGAACGGGAGTTGAGCATAGGAAAGAAATCTAACTCTACAGTATAAAATCCGAAACTGGAAATCAAAAATCATTACTTAAAGGCTCGATAAACGATGCCGGGTAATGGGTCAGTGAACTGTAGGTGTGGTGTGCGGTAAACCAATCCGGTCAAACTATCGCTGCGAAATGGGGGATCGATTCCCATGGCTTCTGCAGCGATCAAGCCGGACATGGCCAGTTGCCAAGGGATAGGAATAAAGAATCGTGATTTGTTAGATTGTGCGGCAATTGCCTTGAGAATCGAGAGTAGCGAAACAGCGTCCGGGTGTGTGGCTTCATGGATTGTTCCTGCTGATTTTGCTAGGTTTTCCGCAATGGCCACGATCGCGAAGGATAAATCTTCCTCATGAACCAGATATTGGCCCAGTCCAGCGCGGCCGCATAAGTAAGGAACGAGCGGGAATTTAGCGACGAGACTTTCAAGCGCACCCATCACCCCGCCGGGTTGGTTCCCCCAAACCAGCCCTGGGCGAATGACTGTCGCGCCAAGTCCTAGCGCAGCCTCTTCAATCATCAGCTTCGCTTTTCCATAGTTAGACCGAGTGCCTTGAAATGAACTGATAGAGCTGATGAATATCAGGCGCTGGACACCGCGATCCTTTGCGGTCTGCAGCAGCGCGATGCTGGGTTTTACATTTTTTTCGACAATCGCATCCCAGTCTCTGGGGGCGAAGTCGTATGCGGTATGAATCAATGCACTTACCTGATTCCATGGCAGACTGGCGGGGTCACCTTTCAGATCGAAATGGGTCCAGGCTGCTGGACATGGTCGCCGACTCCAAGCAAGGACCTCATGGCCACGAAATTCAAAGGCTTGTTGGATTTTTCCCCCAACATACCCCGATGTTCCAGTGATGGCGACTTTCATGGCTCGTCGAGCAGGCAGGCTTGCGTCGCGATACGATGGGCATTGGCCATAATGCTCATCGTGATAGAAGTCGCAGGTATACTTGGAAAAATCGAGGAGTCCACTATATGAATCCGGTCCCAGGCAGGGAGTCTTCCGAGAATATCAGATTCAAGTTGCCCCGGATTTTCGCGCATCGGGAAAGTGCCGCCGCTATGGTAGCCACTACCGGGTTTAGGAAATTGAAGGCCAGGCAGCAGGGGCAAGGTTCGAAGGCTGAACGCGTTTTTTGTTAGCTTCCATCCAACTTTCAAGACCGTTGCCAGGGCATGTTTGGAGGGTTGCGCAGTTGCGGCGAGGTGAGACTTACTGGCAGCATCTTTTTTCAGGACGAGCTGCACCGCACCCGAGTCATGCGAGTGGATGAAGCCCTGTGCCACCATCAAGCGTGCGAGGAACCAGCGGCGGAACGCGCGAACTCGGAGTGGCCATTTCAGGAAAGTGCGCTTCAGTTCGCTATGCAGGAAAGTGCTGTAGCCATAAATCTGCAAGTGCACCAGATGGCGGCTGATGGTTTTATCACTGAGCTCTACGAAAAGCTGCGAGGTGGTGTGCATCCGCTCCTGCTCAACATTGGCAGCGCCCTTCATTCGCAATAACGGATAGATAAAATATTGGCTGTCGAGTAGCTTAACGGGGACCTCGAACAATTGCAAAGAACCGAGAACGATCTTTGCAGTGGGGAGCACTCCCGCTCCGATGAAGACCCGTCCGGCTTGCATCGAGAAGGGTTGCCCGGTGGTTAGATTACGGCCCGTGACAGTTGCCTTGTCGTCCGTGGAGTTCACGGTCTCGATAAATTGATCGGCATGATAGGTGATTTTTCCCGCTTCGATCAATTCTTGGAGGGTGTGCGCGGATGAATAGATTAGGCCAAAGGGACAGCCTGATAGGCAGAGCGCGCAGTATTGGCACTCCCGATGCTGATCACTCCCGGAGGCACGGATGGCGAGGCGGGCGGGGCCGTGGAGAATTCCGTTCGCTTTTAAATCCCGGCTGCACCGATCAAGATCCTCCAACATGGATGCGGCTTGTTCAGAGAGTTTGATAGAGTTTTTTTGGGAAGAGTAAGAGGGGAGGAGCGCTTCCAGAGCAGCGGTGCCATTGGTGCACGGCACAAAATCCATCACTGCTCGATAGTGTGGCTCCAAGTCCGTGAGTCGGATCGGCCAATCGGCGATGTCTGCTTGGGCATAAGGCAGCATGGCGGAGCCCCAAACATTACTCAAGCCACCCCTTGCTAGTGAGTGATTGAAACCCGATTGCTCCGCCCATCTAACGTCAACAGCGGAGTCCCGTTGGTCGAATGTGAATGCCGAACCATAAACTTGTTTTGAATGAATCGCCTCCTTGGTCGCAACGCGATTTCCTGTGATGGTCGCTAGATCTTCGGGGTTCCAGTCTTCGGGATCTTTTGCGGACATTCGGTCAACTGCGTCTTGGTGTTTCTGATCGAGCCGAGTGCCCACATCGAGAATAGTCACCCGATGCCCCTGCGCGACAATTCCTTTGGCGGCGGCGATCGCGGCAGGTCCGGATCCGATGACGATGTATTTCGCCTCAGCATCGAGTTCGGAACTCATGATCATTGGATTTTAAGAACGGGAGGTTCAGTTAGATTTTTTTGGGAATTGGCAGTCTAAACTCTCGACACTTGGATTAATGGGCGCTGCGGGGTTCTGCGGGCACGAGCACACACCACCTCATTGGTTCGTCTCTGACCATTCTCCGAATAGGAGTGGAGGCAGCCAAACGCCATCCGATTTTCGCGGCCAATTGTTCAGGGGTGATGCCAAAGCGGTCATTGCTGCCCCAGTCGGAAGTCACGATAGCGTCCAGCCCATCGGGCGAGGGGATTTGTCTATCAGGGAGAGGCGTGAAGTCCCTGACTCGCCGCACGCCAAGTGGCAGCCAAAAAGAATATTCTGAATCACCATCCGTGCCGGCGAATCCAATTGTTCTAGCAGTTTGCGGCAACAGCTCTCGGACCTTGCGATGTCCGTCGGAGCGGTTTTCATAAACTCCATACACCGCCTCAAAACGCTCTCTCCAAGAATTCTGTGGATGATGATTTGAAAAGTATCCTGTCAGCTTGTCCAGGCGAAGGATTGGCCGAGCTGGGTTGAAAATGAGAGCGGGAATAATGGGCACAAGCAGCACGAAGGCGGAAAGACGCCACCACTTGCATCTTGTGGCGTGGGATTGCTCGCACAGAATCAGAGGAAGCGGTAACAGCATGGGGTAGTAACAGGCAATAATCCGAGGAAAGGAGGGGTTCCCCAGTTTCATCATTGCCACAAGCAATGCGATCCAAAAACTAGCGGAAACCCAGATACTGATAGTGTGCAATTTGGGAATTCGAAAAAACTTGAGGGACCCCAAAACAGCGAGGATCGCAGCCCCCGTGACGCCCAAACCCAGCCCGGCACCTTCTTCAGATGCCATTTCCAATGTGCTGACGTTAAGTTCAGGGAAGCCTCTCCGAATTTCAGCTAAAGGAGAATGGTTTTTTCTGTTAAGAATCCATCGATTCCACGCGGGTGCTGCAGGAAATACTGCGGGGCACAGGGATGCGATACCAAGTTGAACGGAATTTCCCGCCAACCCGATGATCGGATTTTTGAGGTTTTGGATACTGTTAGGGCTGCCTGTCCAGTCTCCCGTGTGCTTTAAATTGACAATGGCCAGTGGCGCGAATGAGACAATTAAAGCGATGACGGATGCCCCTACTGCTGGAAGAATGTGTTTAGGATGCTTGTAAAACGAGGCCAGCAGGCAAATACCAATGGGCAGCAGCAATGGCAAGTTAGAGACCTTGGCCCCCGTGAGCATACCCGTCGCAACAAGCGCAAGCCACACGAAATATGTCTTTCCCGTTTCCCGCGCTTTTAACGCGTAAGTAATTGCAGCAAGCAGATAGATAGCGGCCGTGAAATCGTTCCCAATGCTGCCCGCCTCCATGGCAAAGCAGGAAGCGCAAGGAATGATCCACATCCACGTTGCTGCGACGCGGCGGCTTATTCTAAGTGCGGTGAACGAGGAAAACACCAAACCAGGCATCAACAGGAATGAAAAACCATTGATGAGGAAAGCCAGACGCAGAGTTTTAAAAACGGCGAAACCTGGAAGCATCAACCACTCAAATCCCAGTGAGCTGAAATCCATTCGGCTGCAAAACCCGCCAATCCAGTGGTATTTTCCTTCATCTAGCCAATGCAACATTCGCGGTATCCGATAGCAGAAAGCATCATAATTCGTAGGAGGGTGGATACATCCTCCTACGAATGCCAGAATGAAACAGGCCAAATAGAGAAGCGGAAAAATTTTGGTGAAGCGTTTCCAACGAAACATCGTTTGCCTGTTAGAGAAGGCTAACGACTTCCAGAGGGGCCATACCGATAGAATGATTCCTGAAACCAAAGCGACTGCATACCCGGTTTGATTCAAAATCCCGAAGAATGAGAGCACTTGCCCGGAGATGACACACCATGCCGAAAAAATAATCCACGATGCTGTTAGGTTCAGTGTCACTCCGTCAGATGACGGATCTGGAGTCTTTCTATGAAGGGCCATGTGGATCATGAATTGCTATCTGACAACTCAGAATTATGTTAGTAAACGCAGTGAAATTCACCGCATGAACACATTGTATTTCACAATGCACCAAATCGCTCGGACTCCGTCTTTCCAGCCTATTTTTTTGCCTTCCTCATAAGTGCGCCCGTAATAGGAGATAGAGACTTCATAAATCGGCACCTGCAATTTGGCTACTTTCGCGGTAATCTCCGGTTCGAAACCAAAACGATTTTCCTCAATCGTGATTTTTTCTAACACCTCACGACGGAAGACCTTGTAGCAGGTTTCCATGTCGGTGAGATTAAGGTTCGTAAACATGTTGGATAGTAAGGTGAGGAATTGATTTCCCACGGCGTGCCAGAAATACAGCACTCGGTGCATTCCCGATCCAAGATAGCGCGAACCGAAAACGACATCGGCTCTCCCCGCAATAATAGGCGCTAACAGCTTCGGGTATTCATCCGGGTCATATTCTAGATCGGCATCTTGAATGATGATTATGTCGGAATTGACGTGCTGGAATCCAGTGCGCAGGGCGGCTCCTTTTCCTTGATTCACCTCGTGGGTAAAGATGCGGATGCGCTCGTCGGTTTTAGCGAGATCCTGCATGGTTTTCCAAGTTCCGTCCTTTGAGCAATCGTTCACGATCACCAACTCGGCCACTTCCGGACGTGCCAAAACTTTTTCGACGATCAGGTGCAGTGTTTTTTCCTCGTTATAAACGGGTATGACGACGCCAAGACAGCGAGGTGGAATTTCAATAGGATTCATGGGACGCGAATGAAGGGATCTTGGAAACTGAGATTATGATAGTTAAGCCGCGAACGTGCAGAGGTAGAGCAGTGGAGATTGGAGCGAACGAGAGGGTGCATCAGGAAAGTTGCCCGATCTGCGTGTTTTTCGCTGCGAATCCACCAATAAAATTTGAAATCACCGGAAGGATTTGAGGGTTGCGGCGAGGCCTTCGGTGAGCGTGTGACTTGCTTGCCAGCCGGTGCTGAAGAGCTTTTGTGGGTTCGAGCGTGAGTGTTTCACGTCCCCCGTGCGCTCGGGGAGGTGTTGGATTTTTGAGGAGGATCCGGTGGCGGCGATAATTTCGCGTGCGAGTTCGTTAATGGTGATCTGTTGGCCATATCCGGCATTGTAGGTGCCGATGACTGCCGGAGTTTCCGCCGCAAAGGCAAGCGCGTGAACGATGTCTTTTACGAAAATAAAATCGCGTGTTTGTTCACCATCTCCGAAGATGGTAAGGGCTTCTTGCCGCAGGGCTTTCTCGAAGAAGAGGGGAATCGCTGCGGCATAGGCTCCGTTGGGATCCTGCCGAGGGCCGAAAACGTTGAAAAAGCGTAAGGAAGCGGTATCTAACTTGCCCTCACGCAGGAACATTTCGAGATAATATTCCCCATCAAGTTTCGTGATTGCATAAGGGCTCTTGGGTTCGGGGATCATGGTTTCGACCTTGGGCACGGTCAGGTTATCGCCATAAACTGCGGCGGAACTGGCAAAAACGAGTTTTTTAACGCAGGCCTCAGTCGCGGATTCGAGAACGTTGAGAAGTCCGATCACGTTGATCTCTGCACATTCGCGTGGGTGTGCCATGGATTCGGGTACAGAAACCATGGCGGCGAGGTGGAAAACCAGATCGCAGCCTTCCATGGCGGCATCGACGGTCAAGCGATCAGTGACACAGCCCTCGATGAATCGGTGGCGGAGACCGTCGAGATTTTGGCGGTGTCCGGAGCGAAGGGAATCGAGCACAATCACCTCGGCGCAGTCTTGATAATATTCGACGAGGTGGCTCCCAATAAAGCCGGAGCCGCCGGTGATGAGAATTTTCATGCTAAATGGAGACTGCTGAGACCTACGGTTTTTAGCTCCCTTATTTGCAGCCAAAATACGCTACCGCCCTTGGTGACACACGGTTTTTGAACAGTGAGGTGTCGGTGAGAACTAGGTTTACCGCCCGTTTCGGGTGGGGGTAGGTCTTCAAAGAATGGAATGGCCAAAAGTTTGTTCAAGAAAAAATGAACAGAACTTAAAAGGGGCAGAATCCCCATGAAATCACAGATTTTTTGACTTGTGCGGAATGAAGTGTTGGGTGGCTCAGCACCTCTCAAGAATCGTGTCAAACGGACGCGGGGGCGCTTTGTGAGCTTGCCAATAGGCATCGCTCTGGAGAGTTTTCGGCGCGATGATGATGATTCGGAAAATTTTATCAAACCGACGGGTGCGAATTTTGTTAGGCGTGATGTTGGTTGCACTGGCCATTGCGGGTGTGGTGACCTGGAGAACGGGTGTGGATTTGGCGAGCTTGAAGGGCATGTGGAAAATAACGGAAGCTTACCTCAAACTACACCCCTTAGCATTGTTTTTAGCTTTGGTTTTTCTCCCCGGGCTCCCTATTCCTACGAGTGCCTTGCTGCTGACAGCCGGAGTGGTTTGGCGGGAGCAACCGGCGATGGCCTGTTTGGTTTGTCTGCTCGCCTTGATTTTGAATCTTACATGGACTTACTGGCTGGCGGCTGGACCTGCGCGTCGATTGATCGAGAAATTGCTCGCTGCAACGGGAATACAGATCCCTCAGTTACCACGCGGTGACCATTTGAAACTGATTTTAGTCATGCGGTTGACTCCGGGAATTCCACTTTTCCTCCAAAATTATCTTTTGGGATTTTTAAGGGCGCCTTTCGCGCTTTATCTGCCAATCTCTATCTTGTGCTCCGGGGTGATTGCTACTGGGATTGTTCTAAGCGGCGCAGGTCTATCAAATGGTAGTCCAAAGGGAATGATCGTTGGAATGTCGTTAATCTCAGCCAGCGTCATTTTCACCCATCTCATCCGCAGTTGGCTGGCCAAAAAGAAGTTAGCCAAAGGTAGCGACTCAGAAGTTTCCCTCTGATTTTTCCATCTTCTCTTTGAGCCTCTCTCGCCCGGCCGCCATGGCGATGGTGAGATTTTCTGCTTATTCGAGCCATGCGATTTTTTCGGGGAGCGTCGATTCGAGTCCCATCAGAAGGGTGTGAAGTTCTGCCCCTTCGGAAGTGCACCACTGCCAGCCCGAGTGGTCGTAGAGTGATGGTTCAATCATGAGCGGTAGGGATCGAGTTTTCTTAACGCGCTGACATCAAGGAGATCCTTTTCACGTCCTGCTTTCGTTGTCCGAAACAGCCCCTTCAGACGATCATCCCTGCTGCCACGGTTTCATTCGTGCCGGGATCGATGAGGATGAATGATCCTGTGATCCTATTGCGACGATAGGAATCGTGAATGAGCGGGACCGCGGTGCGCAGTGAAATGCGGCCGATATCGTTCATGCTGAAGCCGGTGACGTCCTCAATCTTGTGTAGAGTATTGATATCAACATGATACTTCACCTCCTGGATAATCGCTTTAGTTTCTTGCGTCGTGTGGCGGATTATCAGTTTCGCATTTGGCGGCATCGGCTTAGATGAAAACCAGCAAATCATTGCTTCGATATCTTGGCTAACAGTTGGTGGATTGTTAGTTTTCACCAAGGTGTCTCCTCGTGAAATGTCAATTTCCTCGGTAAGCGTGATGCAGACCGATTGAGGGGCGAAAGCTTCTTCCTTTTCTCCGTCAGGGCTGTGAATCGCTTTAACGCGTGTCGTGAAACCGGACGGCAGCACGGTGACCTCATCCCCCGGTTTGAAAACTCCGCCGGCCACTCTGCCCGCGTAGCCACGGAAATCGTGCCATTCATCACTCATTGGGCGGATCACCCATTGCACGGGGAAACGCGCATCGACGTGGTTCTCTTCCCCGCCGACGTAAACGTTCTCGAGATGATAGAGAAAGGTCGGCCCCTGATACCAGGGCATGTTCACGGATTTATCGACGACATTATCGCCATTCAATGCGGAAATCGGAATATCGGTGATCTCAACAATGTTATCAAGGCGCGAGGCAAAGTCGTGGAAATCTCGGACGATCTTGTTATACACTTCTTCGGAATAATCGACGAGATCCATCTTGTTTACGGCGACGACGAGGTGCTGAATGCGCAGTAGATTGGCGATGAAACTATGGCGTTTCGTTTGCTCTATCACGCCCTTCCGCGCATCGATGAGAATGATGGCAAGGTTTGCCGTGGAGGCACCGGTCACCATGTTGCGGGTGTACTGAGTGTGGCCCGGCGTGTCGGCGATGATGAATTTGCGTTTCGGGGTCGCGAAGTAACGGTAGGCTACGTCGATGGTGATCCCTTGTTCGCGCTCGGCCTTGAGGCCGTCTGTTAGAAGCGCCAAATTAACATTCTCATCGCCGCGGCGGCGGGAGGATTCTTCCATCGCTTCGAGTTGGTCCTCGAAGATCGATTTTGAGTCATAGAGAAGGCGACCGATTAGAGTCGATTTGCCGTCATCGACGGAGCCAGCGGTGGTGAAGCGAAGTAGGTCCATGGGAAAAATGTAGAGACGGCACGCGACCGTCAGAGAGGGTCCGGGATTTAGAGAGATACGAGCGCGAGGGCGGCCTGCCACTCCGACGTTAGATTCAGAAATTCGATTTGTTGATAGAGATAGGTTGTGTTCAGATCCTGTTGCTCAATAATACCTGCGATATCGCGGAGGTGTCGCTGGTGTCCAGACTCTTTGAAGAAGCCGAGCTTGTGAAGAATGACATATTCGGGTGGAGCGATATTTATTTCGCAGGCGGAGGTTTGTATTCTCCGAACATGCGAAAGTGCCCACGGGAGGCTGGGGTGGTTCCTAGATAAATAGATGTCGGCTTTGAGTCCCGTCTGATGATGGATGATGTTGAAATGTCCGTTGACCTCCCGGCGTGATTCGATGGCAATGACTTCGGTGGGGGGAAGGTAATATTCCGCTTCGTGAAACAGGTTGGGAAATTGTTGGACTTGGTCGGGAGCTGGCAGGACGACAAGAGCGATGTCGAGAGTGTTACGAGGCTCACCGTAGATTGAGCTGGCGACTGACCCTGTGATCATGTAGCGGATGCCCGCTTTTTCCAATGGGGCTACGAAAAGGGTAATGAAGTCAGGGTCTTGCATGCAGCCAGAGGCGGGCGAGTTTACGTTCGATTTCAGCTTGGTTGTCCTGCGGGAATTTCATTCGAAGTCCGATGCGCTTGAGTTCTCGAGCTTGGCGAATGGTGGCTGCAAGAAGGGCGTATTTTTCGGTCAGGTTCATCTTCTTCCAGATGGCCATCTGGCGTGAATCAGGGAGTGACATTGGAGTTATTTTTGAAAAATGCCTAATCAACTGGATTTGCGACTTCAGCGGAAACTTTGATGTTAGAAGTAGCCTTCTTTTTTCCGATCTTCCATTGCGGTTTCCGAGCGTTTGTCGTCGGAGCGGGTCCCGCGTTCGGTTTGGCGGGCGGCGGCGACTTCGGCGATGACCTCATCCAGATTGGAGGCGGTCGATTCGACTGCACCTGTGCATGTTGCATCGCCAATGGTGCGGAAGCGGATGACTTGGCGTTTGACGGGTTCGTGGTCCTGGGGTTTTAAAAACTCAGTAACACCTAGCAGCGATCCATTTCGCTCAAAAACATCGCGCTCATGGGCGAAGTAAATGGATGGAAGGGGGATATTCTCGCGCTTGATATACATCCAAATATCCATTTCAGTGAAGTTAGAGAGAGGGAAAATCCTGAAATGTTCGCCCGGGTTCTTGCGTCCATTGAACAGGTTCCAAAGTTCCGGGCGTTGATTTTTCGGGTCCCACTGGCCGAAGTCATCGCGGTGCGAGAAAAAGCGCTCTTTGGCGCGGGCTTTTTCCTCATCCCGGCGGCCACCACCAAGGCAGGCGTCGTATTGGTTTTTCTCGATGGTATCGAGCAAGGTAACGGTTTGGAGCTTGTTACGCGAGGCATTGGGGCCTTTTTCCTCAACGACGCGCCCGGTGTCGATCGATTCCTGAACGGAGCCAACGACGAGGGTGGCGCGGATCAGATCCACGAATTCATCACGGTAGGTCATGGTCTCCTCAAAATTGTGGCCGGTATCGATGTGAACCAGCGGAAATGGCATGCGTGCGGGCCAAAAAGCCTTGCGAGCGAGCCAAGCCATCACAATCGAATCTTTACCTCCCGAAAAAAGCAGGGCGGGATTCTCAAATTGTGCTGCGGTTTCGCGAAAAATGAAAAGAGCTTCTGCTTCGAGCTGATCTAGGTGACTGAGTTGATAATTTGGCATCGTGAAAGTCGGAGTTAAGAGGCAGAAGAATGAATCTTCACATCTTTTAATGGTGAAAGTAAACGCGTGAGGCAGGGATTAAGTGGGGCTCTCAAAGTGGTCAAGATTTAATTACCAACTTGGGTTGTTTGGTAAGGTTTACTGCATTGGCAGAAATTCGCTCTTGTATCGAAATCACAGAGGACGACGAACGATGATGCGTTCGCGGATCGTTTCGAGCAATTCAAACGCAGCGTCCTCGATCGTTGTGGCCTCGGTATCCAGCATCAAATCCGGGTCTTGGGGCGGTTCGAATGAACCATCCTTTCCGGTGAAATGAGCGATCTCGCCGCGTGCGGCTTTGGCATAAAGGCCTTTTACGTCTCGAATCTCGCAGGCTTCGTAGCTCGCTTTGACGTAAACTTCGATTAGGTCTTTGCCGAGAATACCGCGAGCAAGGTCGCGGAGTTCCCCTCGTGGAGTAATGGCCGAGACAAAAGTAATGATGCCCTGCGATACGAAAATCTTCGCGACTTCCGAGGTGCGGCGGATGTTTTCGAGTCGATCTTGGTCGGTGAAAGTCAGGTTCGAGTTGAGGCCAGTGCGGAGATTGTCACCATCCAGAATGGCCGTGAAGCGGCCCTGTTGGTGCAGCACTCTCTCAGCGGCGTTTGCAATTGTCGATTTCCCCGAACCCGAAAGCCCGCAAAGCCAAACAACAATGCCGCGTTGGCCGAGAAGGTTCTCCTTATCTTGACGATGGAGGAAACGATGGAATTCAGGGTGGATATTCATAAGGGGGATTGCTGAAATGTTGAGGACTGGGAATTAGAAATAAAGATAGGTGCGGATTGGCGAAATTGTCGAAGAATTTTAGCCCCCACGCTTTTACTCCTCAATCGCCTTTCCCGATGACGAACGCCTCGAACCCTTGGGCCTTGAGCGCGCCTGCGGGTAAGACCGCACGACCGTCGAAGATAAAGGCAGGCTTGAGCATCAAGTCATAAATCCGCGGCAGATCAAGGGTGCGAAATTCATCCCACTCAGTAAGCGTGGCGAGAGCGTGCGCTCCCGTGGCGGCGGTGTAAGGGTCAGGTGCGATTTCGATGTTGAAATTGATAATATCTTGGGGAACGCCGACTTCAAGAAGGTCACGGTGGATGCTTTCCTCGTCCACTCTCGGATCGTAGATGACCACGTGGGCGTTCTCAGCGACGAGGTCACGCACGATGTTAATGGCGGCGGATTCGCGGGTGTCGTTAGTATCCTTTTTGAATGCAAACCCAAGGATGGCGATTCGCTTTCCATTGACGGTGTTATAAAGGGTGCGGACTATTTTTTCCACGAAGCGGGATTTCTGCCAGTCGTTCATCGTGACGACGGAACGCCAATAAGCGGCAGCTTCTGGCAGTTTGAAGGACTCGCAGAGATATACTAAGTTGAGGATATCTTTCTGGAAGCATGAACCGCCGAAGCCTACCGATGCTTTGAGGAATTTCGAACCGATTCGGGAGTCGCTGCCGATGGCCAGAGCGACTTCATCCACATCAGCACCGGTGGCTTCGCAGAGGGCGGAGATGGAGTTGATAGAGGAAATTCGTTGGGCGAGAAAAGCATTGGCCACAAGCTTGGAAAGCTCCGAGGACCAAAGGTTGGTGGTGATGATTTTCTCACGGGGAATCCAGTTGGCATAGACGGAAACCAGTGCTTCAAGGGCGGCTTGGCCCTCGGGATTCTGCTCGCCTCCGATGAGGATGCGATCTGGGTTTTCCATGTCTGCTACAGCGGTTCCTTCGGCGAGGAACTCCGGATTGGATAGAACTTGAAAGGTCGCATCCGCTGGCGAGTTCGCGGTCAAGATAGACTGAATGGCGTTTGCGGTTTTTACCGGGATGGTAGATTTTTCGACGATGATCTTATTGCCCGTGGAAACTTCCGCGATGAGACGGGCGGCGGATTCAATATAGCGTAGATCCGCAGCACGACCGGCCCCGATGCCATACGATTTGGTGGGGGTGCCGACGCAGACGAAGATTAGATCCGCGGCGGCGATGGCAGGTTTGATGTTAGTGGAGAAGTGCAGGTTCTTGCCACGGGCAGATTCAACGACTTCCTGCAGGCCGGGCTCATAAACGGGAAGATCGTCGGAGTTCCATGCGTCGATACGCGCCTGATTGAAGTCGCAAACGGTCACTTGGATGTGAGGGCACTTCGCTGCGATCATAGCCATGGTGGGTCCGCCGACGTAGCCAGCACCAAGGCAGCAGATGTTTTTGATAGTGTATGGCATTTTGTTATTTAAAGTGAGTCGTTATGTCGAAAAGTATCAATCCTTGATCTGATCGAGGAGGAGATGATAGAGAAAAATCGAGTTATAGGTAAAATAGCGTTTGAACAGCCTGCGGGGCTCCATCGCGAGGCGATAGGCCCACTCACATCCAAGGCGCTGGATGAGTGGAGGAGCTTGTCGGACCTCTCCAGCGTGGAACGCAAAGGCAGCACCGATGCCGAAGTAAACACCGGAGGGCAGCCGATCCTTGTTGCTGGCGATCCAATGTTCTTGTTTGGGGCAGCCTAGGCCCACCCAAATAAGGTTAGCTCCAGAAGTCCGAATCTTCTCGCAAATACGCTCAAATTCATCTTCCGGCCATTCGCCAAAAGGTGGGGAATAGGTTGCCGCGATTTTAACGTTGGGAAACTCTTTGGCGAATCCAAAGGTGAGCCTCTCCAAAGTGCCGGTGCTTCCGCCTAGCAGAAAATGGCTGAGCTCCAGCGCTCTTCCACTGGTGGCTTTCAGCGTTTCTAGCATTAAAGTCGGGCCATAAACTCGATCTGTTAGTTTTTGGCTCGGAGATAGTTGGGAATTGATCGCCCAGACAAGAGGCATTCCATCAGGACATATCAAATCGAAGTGACTGATAGATTCGCCGAACGCCTTGTCCGATCTCGCGAGCGCCGCGACGTGGGTGTTTGCCGCCTCGACGGCATACGCCTTGTCCCGGCGGGTCGCATGATCGAGGACCCACTCGACAACACCCGCGTAAGTGGTCGCGGCCACGGGGAGGCCGATAACGTGGATAATTTGCATCTCGTGGTATGACCCGGCGTTTTGCTAGACTTTACAAAACGGTTCGACGGCACGCAGATCATTCCGCGAGGAGATGGCACTGTCCCGATCCGCTGGGTTGTTAAAGAGATAGAGCGCATAACCGCCGTAGCCGCCACCACAGTATTTGTGGGCAATTGCCCCGCGAATTTTTGGCAACTCGTCCATGCCCTCAGCGAGTTGGGTTTCGTGGTAAATCGAAACCGCCTCTGCTAGAAGTTTGAAGTCCGCATGAATGACACCATTACGAGCCACTTTACCGCTTTGGGCGATGCGATCATAATCGCGCGAATGATTCACGACGCCCGGAGTGTCATGCGAGCCACCCGTCCATAAGATGGCGAGCTGACCGTTCATGAAATCGCCATTTCGCTTAAAGTCGAGCGTGGGTGTTAGGCCAGAACGCCACACGCATAGCCCTGTTTCCCGGATCACGGCCGGGTCTTGCCATCCCACGCCTAGATCCACTTCCGAATCCACGCCATCACGGCCATTCAAGAGTGCCCAAGCCCCACTGCCGCCGAGGCCTGCCTGTTTCTCAAACGGCCACTCGCGCAATGAGACCATGGGAGAAATCGCGCAGTTCACGATGAACTCTCCAGGCCGGGAAAAACGAGGCACATCCAGCCAGCCACCGGCGAAATCAACCCGCAAGGGTGCTTCAGTGGGAGCTTGCACCCATTTGACGATCGAGCTCGTTGAGACTGGCTCGAAACGTGGAGGCGTTTTGGGCAGCACGGTGTATTGTGCTCCCACTTGGCGACAGAGTTCGCGTTTGATCACGCCGTATTTGTCATCCTCCGTGACAATGAGGAAATCCGGGCGGATGCGTAAAAAATCTTCCTCAAAGTCCACGCCTTCCTTGTGGCCCTGTGTCACGATTACTTCATCGATCATGCGCAGTCCCTGCAATAGGACGCGTTTGTGATCATCCGGGATCGAAGGTTTCCGCCGTTTATGATGCCATAGCACCTCCGCGGAGGCGAATGAAACGATTAGATAATCTCCAAGCGCACGGGCTTCTTCAAAGAACTGAAGATGCCCGGCATGGAGGATGTCATAACACCCGGAAACGAAGACTTTTTTCATACGAAGTGGGTGCGATAGGTCACTCTTTCGAAACCGAAACGTGATGGCCGTGTGATTCAAGAATGGCGTGGCGACGTGCGATTTCGAGGTCGGAGGCCACCATTTCGGCGCACATTTGTTCCACCGTAATTTCAGGGACCCAACCCAGTTTATCCTTGGCCTTGGTCGGATCGCCTAACAATGTTTCTACTTCAGCGGGGCGAAAATAGCGGGGATCGACCTTCATGATAACATCGCCGATAGAAACAGAAGGTGCGATTGCCTTGTCCACCGCCGTGACCGTGCCAATTTCATTCACCCCTTCACCCGAGAATTCCAGTCGGATGCCAGCCTCTTTTGCCGATAATCTAACGAATTCACGAACGGAGATTTGTTTTCCTGTGGCGATCACAAAATCATCAGGACTTTCCTGTTGGAGCATCATCCATTGCATCCGAACGTAGTCTTTCGCATGACCCCAATCTCGGAGTGAATCGATATTACCGAGGAAAAGGCAGGATTCCAATCCTTGCGCGATGTTAGCGATGGCGCGGGTAATTTTACGAGTCACGAATGTTTCTCCACGGCGCGGTGACTCGTGATTGAAGAGGATGCCATTGCACGCATACATGCCGTAAGCTTCACGGTAATTCACAGTGATCCAATAGGCATACATTTTCGCGACGGCGTAGGGCGAGCGTGGATGAAATGGGGTGGTTTCCTTTTGTGGGATTTCTTGCACCAGGCCATATAGCTCCGAAGTGGATGCCTGATAGAATCGGCAGGTTTTTTCCATGCCGAGGAATCGGATGGCCTCTAACAATCGAAGCGTGCCGATCGCATCGACGTCAGCCGTGTATTCGGGAGCCTCGAATGAAACGGCGACGTGGGACTGTGCTCCGAGGTTGTAAACTTCGTCCGGCTTCACCTCGCTGAGGATGCGGGTGAGGTTAGAAGAGTCCGTCAAGTCACCGTAGTGCAGGCGGAAACGGGAGTTTGCCACGTGCGGATCTTCGTAGATGTGATCGACACGCTGCGTGTTAAACAACGAGGCACGGCGTTTGATGCCGTGGACCTCATATCCTTTTTCGAGCAGGAACTCTGCGAGGTAAGATCCGTCTTGTCCGGTGATGCCGGTGATGAGCGCGCGTTTCATGGTGGCTGAAAGGTAAATGGCTTTGAATTAGGGAGTGGGTGGTAAATCTGATAGTTCTAGAATGAAAACTTCAAAATCATTCAGATGGCGAGATATGATCGCTTCGAGGATCGGATACTGGAGTTTTTCATAGCTGTGCACTGCGATGTTGCGGAAGCCGACCATGTGCTTCATTGCGGTGTTGGAGTGATCGCTAATAATCCGGTGATGATATAGAATTTGGAAAGCATCTCGGCTGCTTTGTGGAATACCGAGTTTTCCTTTGGCCACCCGGTGCATAGCGAGGTCAATGGCGGCTTCGCAAGCGCGGAGCAGATTTAGCACGATGGAATCTTGGATGGTGAAATCATCAAGGCGTTTGGCATCTCCGCGGTATTCTTCTTCCACGCGTTGGATGCAGCGGCGGATGATCGCGGTTTTATTCAGTGAGATGTCGTCGATCATTGCGTGAGGATGGCTTGGCGCTCTTCATTGAGTCGGGCGTAGTCCGAGAGATTTCGCATTTCAAAGTTTTCGTGCTTCGCGCCATCACCAATCCAAAGGGGGGTTCCCGTTCGCAGGACTTCCTTGGCGAAAACGGTGCTGGAATCTAGCAGATTGATGAGGTCCACAGGCTTGCCGAGTTGATCAGTGAGCAGGTTTGCAAGGTCAAAACATACCAAAGGAGTCACTGGGTGGGACGGTAGAAACGCAATGTCAATGTCGCTGCTTGGTCGTTCGTCAGGCCCGCCGTATGAACCAAAAAGGTAGATGACAGCACAATCCAGGTGCTGCAAAGCATCGACAATGATGCGTTGACAGTTCTCTGAAATACGTGGCGAAAAATGAAGCATGGCGAGGTGTGTCACAAGCGTGCAGCGCCCGATGACAGGGTGGAGAGGAAATCTTGATAGGCAGCGGCGAGTCCCTTCTTGAAAGGAACTACCGGTGACCAGCCGGTGGATTTGATGAGGGAAATGTCTAGCAGTTTGCGCGGAGTGCCATCCGGTTTCGAGGGGTCAGTAAGAATCGCGCCCTTGAATCCAACAGTTTCAGCAACGAGAGTGGCGAGTTGCAAAATAGTCAAATCTTCGCCCACGCCGACGTTCACCCAGTCCGGCGGTGACTCGAGCGAGAGCAGGTGGAAACAGGCTGCGGCGAGGTCATCCACGTGAAGAAATTCACGGCAGGGAGTGCCGGTTCCCCAAATGGTGACACTCGCTGCGCCGCTTTCCTTAGCTTCGTGGAAGCGGCGGACCAGCGCGGGAATGACGTGAGAGTTTTCCGGGTGATAGTTATCTCCGGGACCGTAAAGATTCGTGGGCATGGCGCTATGATAGGCCAGCCCATGTTGTGCCCGGTAGTGCTGGCAAAGTTTCAGCCCGGCGATTTTCGCGATGGCATAGGCTTCGTTGGTGGTTTCTAACGGACTTGTGAGCAGGCAATCCTCCGTCATGGGCTGCGGAGCCATTTTTGGATAGATGCAGGACGAGCCAAGAAACAGAACACGAGCCACAGCGGCACGGCGGCTGCCCTCGATTAGGTTCGCGGCGATCGTTAGATTTTCGTAAATGAAATCTGCGGGATAGGTCGAGTTCGCATGAATGCCGCCGACTTTGGCTGCGGCGATGATCACGATCTCGGGTTTTTCTTCAGCGAGGAAATCAAAGACGGCGCTTTGGTCGCATAGATCAAGCTGATCTCGCGTCGTCGTGACGATTTGGTAGCCACCAAGTTGCGCTGCTTCACGGATGAGCGCAGAGCCCACCATTCCGCGGTGGCCTGCGATGTAGGTTTTTTTCATGGATTAGTTCCGTATTGGCAGAGCTGGCACGCTGCCGCCCTTGGTCGATCTTTCTGAAATAGAAAGAAACCGGGTGGGGTGAGTCGGGGAGGGACGGGTTGTCGCCATTTTTGCGGTGCCATTCCGCACCTTCTTTGGCTAAAGGCAATGGTTGATTGTTGGGAAACGAGGAAATCGGGTCACGCGATTACGTATAAGTTAGATGATCGTTAAGGAGTTGGGCGTCTTGGTAGCAGGAGCGAAAAGAGATCCATGTCCACTGCCAGGGGTTGGCCGAGAAATTCGAGAAGGATTTTCACTCTCTCAGCCGCAGATGGAACTGCGGCGACCGTGCCGCGCATGCCTTGCAGGGGACCGTGAGCGATTTCCACTTCGTCACCGATCTCGATGGTGGGACTCACAGTGAACATTTCTCCGCTTGAATCCTTCCGCGAGCTGACTTCATGCTTCAGCATTTCTACGAAAGAGTTAGGCACGGGCGGGATGCCTGAGCCGAAGCGCACAAGCCCTCGCACACCTTGGCAAAAAGTCACCGCACGCTCCATCTCGGCGAGGCTAAATTTTGCTAACACGTAGCCAGGGAAAAGAGGCTCCACCCACCAGATTTTTCCGCGTCGGGTGGCTTTCCGATAGCGCAGACGCGGGCAGAAAACTTCGATGCCCTCAATGGCACGAAGGTGCTCTGCGGCGATGTGTTCGCGCTTAGTTTGGCAGCGTACGCAGAACCATTCCGACACGCTTGGGTCTTTTTGGATCATTGTCCGAGTATTTTTTGAAGGAGGGGAAGCACCTTGCCGCCGCTGCTCATCCATGTTTCAAGCCGGCCGATGCGCTCACCGAGAAAGTCCCGGCGCTCGCTGTCGCGGATTTCCTGGGCATTTTCCGCCAAGCGACTGATTTTGGATTTCCCACTGTCCAGATGTGGCCGGACTTGCTCGCGGATAAAACCGCCGACGAGACGCTTGAGCTCGATGGCGGGCTCGTAATAAGTCCGGCGCTCGGCATCTCCCTCCGCCTCGCGGACCGCGCCGAGACTTTTGAGCATGCGCAGGCCTTGGCTAGCAGAACCTTTGCTAATATGGAGAAGTCTCACCAGATCGTCTAGCGATAGGGGATTTTGAGAAATAAACAGCACCCCGTATATTTCCCCGATGGATCGTGGCAGTCCCAGCACTCTCACACCATCCACAAACACCGCCACCACTTGGAGTTCCAAGGAGTCGAGTCCGGGTTGATCTCCGTCAAGAAGATGAGGCATGTGGTAGATGGTAAGCAAAAGCGGCGGTTGTTCAAACTTTTTTGAACAAAGCGGATGTGAGCGGAAGTGCCCTATTTCGAGGGGGTTGAATTCAACGATTTTTCCGATGAGTCCTTGATCTTGAAGTCGGATGCTGCTCGTTTTTACGGCATGCGCATTTTAATCACAGGCGGAGCGGGATTCTTGGGCTCTCACCTTTGTGAGCGGCTTCTCCGCGAGGGAAATGAGGTCATTTGTCTGGACAATTTCTACACCGGTCGGAAACGGAACATCGCCCACTTGCTAGAGAATCCCTATTTTGAGTTGGTCCGCCACGATGTGACCGAGCCTTACAAATACGAGGTTGATCAGATCTATAACCTCGCCTGCCCGGCGTCTCCTCCGCATTATCAGCATAACCCGATCAAGACGACCAAGACTTCAGTCATGGGCGCGATCCATTGTCTTGGCCTCGCCAAGCGCTTGGGTGCACGAGTTTTCCAAGCCTCCACGTCCGAGGTTTATGGCGATCCCAATGTGCATCCGCAGCCGGAGTCTTACTGGGGCAGCGTCAATCCCATCGGCATCCGCTCATGCTATGATGAGGGGAAACGTTGTGCAGAAACTTTGTTTTTCGACTATCACCGCCAGAACCATGTCGATATCCGCGTGGTGCGAATTTTCAATACCTATGGACCACGCATGCTGCCGGACGATGGCCGGGTTGTGTCAAACTTCATCTGCCAAGCGATTCAAGGCAAGGATCTAACCATCTATGGCGATGGCACTCAGACGCGCTCTTTCTGTTATGTGGATGACCTCATCGAAGGCTTCATCCGCCTGATGAACCACCCTTCGATCACCGGGCCTGTTAATATCGGTAATCCCGGGGAATTCACCATGCTGCAGCTTGCGGAGTTGGTTTTGAAAAAAGTCGGAGGGCCCTCGAAAATCACTCATTTGCCACTTCCCGGCGATGATCCCAAGCAGCGGCGTCCAGACATCACTCTCGCGCAGAAAGAGCTCGGTTGGGTGCCCACGATCCCGTTGGAGCAAGGGCTGGATCGGACGATTAGCTACTTCCAAAGCTTGCTCGCCGAAGGCTGAGAAACGCGGTGGAATTTTATTTTTCCTGCATCTTTCGCTTTTTGATAATCCGCTGAAATTTGAGGCGTAGGGATAAAGCTGATGCGTCGCTCCCTAATACCGCTCTGTTTGATTTTAGCCGCTCTGAATGCCGTTGCGGACGTTCCAAGCATCGCAGAGGAGCCTCCTAGCACGCCTTCTTGGATTTGGAAAAGTGCGACGCCTCGTGAAAACGAGCGCGTCTATTTTCGGCGTGAATTTCAGCTGCCTCCGGATGTCGCGAATGTCTCGGTCACTGTGGTCTGTGATGATCGGTATCATCTTTTTATCAACGGTCACGATTTGGGAACGGGCAACGGTTGGCACTGTCCGCGTAGCTACGATGTGCTGCCGTGGATTAAGCCGGGAGGCCGCAACGTGATCGCCGTTGAGGGACGGAACGAAAAAGGGAACGCTGGCATGGCTCTTGAGTTTCACGTCACATTAAAAGATGGCAAAAAATTGCAGGTCGTTTCGGACGCGAACTGGCTCTGCAGCAATGAAGCTCCCGAGGCTTGGCAGACCTTTGACTTTCCCTCTCCATCATGGCCGAGAGCCACTGTGATCGCGAAAATGGGTGGCTCACCCTGGGGCGAGATAAAGAAGCCGGAACCCATCGATCCAGCGGCTCCAGCGGACAAGGCTCCTCCTAAGCAACAAGATCCTTGATTCAATTTGTGGATTCTAACGAACAGTCCTATCAGTCGGTTAGATAAATGATTTGCCTCAATGATGAGGATTTCCTACCGCTTCAGGATCATGCTCGTGTTTGAAGATGACCGCAAAACCGATGGCGATCACCAGCGCGTAGAGCGCAAATGAAAGCCAAATGCCATGCCAGTCTTTGGTGTTATTGACCGTGAAATACCGGTCGATGACGTAGCCGCTGGCGAGGCTGCCGAGGATCGCGCCGAAGCCGTTAGTCATCATCATGAACAACCCTTGCGCGCTTGAGCGAATTTTTGAGTCCGTGGTGGTTTCGATGAATAACGAGCCGGAAATATTAAAGAAATCAAATGCCATTCCGTAAACGATGCAGGAAACCACAATCATCCACAGTCCGTCCGCCGGATTTCCGTAAGCGAAAAAGGCAAATCGTAGCACCCACGCCAGCATGCTGATTAACATGACCCTTTTGATGCCGAAGCGTTTCAAGAAAAACGGAATTGCTAGGATGAAAAGAGTTTCGGAAATCTGTGAGATTGAGAGAATGATTGTCGAATATTTCACAACGAAAGAATCGTTGTATTTCGGAATGGTGGCGAAGTCAGATAGGAATACATCGCCATACATGTTAGTGAGTTGCAGGGCTCCGCCGAGAAACATCGAGAAGATAAAGAAGAGTGCGATCTTAGAGTTACCGAAAAGCTTGAACGCGCCCAGTCCCAAGGTCTCTATCAGGGGAGCGCCTTTCTCCGTCGATTTCAGCGGCGGGCATTTGGGCAGCGTGAACGAGTAAATCCCGAGAAGTGCTGCCACCGCGGCGGCGACGTAAAACTGGTTCGCTGACGCCTTGTTTCCTGTTAGGTTAGTCACCCACATCGCGGCGATGAAGCCGATCGTCCCCCACACGCGGATGGGCGGAAAAACCTTGATGACGTCGAAATGGTTCGTCTTGAGAATGTTGTAAGCGACGGAATTCGAGAGCGAGATCGTCGGCATGTAGCAGAGCATCGCGGCGAAGATGACCCAGAAAAACGTGCCTGGGTGGTTGACCTGCGGGATGCAGGCCAGCGCAAGTCCGCCGAGGAGGTGGAGGACGCCGTAAAGCCGCTCTGCGTTCATCCAACGATCCGCGATGATGCCGGTGAGCGTCGGCATGATGAGCGAGGCAAGTCCGAGCGTGGAGAAAATTGCTCCGAAATCCGCGCCGACCCAGCCCTTAGTGATGAACCAGTAATTGCTAACAGTGATTAGCCAAGTTCCCCAGACGAAGAACTGCAGGAAACTCATGACGATCAGACGATTTTTAATTGCCATGGGAGGATTAGTGCGTTTTGAAATTAGCGTAGGCTCTAAAGTGGCGGTTTGCCATCCGCACCGCAAGCACGGAACTGGATCGGACGCCCCACAGACAAAGCACTGCTCATACCAAGCTCGCCCTCCTTAATTTGTGCTGGAAGCACCATGGACTGCGGCAGCCTGCTGCCGCTTTGGGTCCGCAGCCTGCTGCGGCCTCGCCAGTCGTATCATAAGAAGTTAGGCCATAAATGGGCCGCAGTGTTAGTTGACCTACTTTGAGCACGGTGAGCCTCGCATGACTGCACGATGAGTCATTGCTCAATAATCCCGCTTCAGCATGTAAGCGGCGATCTCCTCCAAACGCGCGGCCTTTTTTCCTAGGGGCTTCAGTGCGTCCATCGCGGCTAGTGTAAGCTTTGCCGCTTCTTTGCGCGAGGCGTCTAACCCGAGGATCGCGGGGTAGGTGGATTTTTCTACCGCCTGATCCTTGCCCGCAGTCTTGCCTAACATCTCGGTGGTCTGTGTGACGTCGAGGATGTCGTCGATCACTTGAAATGCGAGGCCGAGCGCGTAGCCGAACTTTGTGAGCGCTTGGAGTTTCGCCGGTGTCGCGTTGGCAGTCATCGCTCCGAGTCGCAGTGAGGTGGTGAGTAGCGCCGCAGTCTTCGCTTCGTGGATGCGGACGAGATCGCGCTTCGTGAGTTTTTTGCCTTCGCCTTCGAGATCCATGACCTGTCCGCCGATGAGCTTGCGGCTGCCACCGGTTTCCGCAAGTTCGGCGATATAGTCGCCAACGTTGTAGCGTTTCACCGCCCGTGTTTTGGCGAGCACAATGAAGGATTCGGTTAGCAATGCATCACCGCAGAGCACGGCCATGCCTTCGCCGTAAACCTTGTGGCAGGTGGGGCGGCCACGGCGGAGATCGTCGTCATCCATGGCAGGGAGATCATCGTGAACCAGCGAGTAAGTGTGCATCAGCTCGACCGCACAGGCAGGGGCGAGGGCGTTAGAAATTTCACCGCCACACGCTTCCGCCGCAGCGAGACAAAGCACCGGGCGCAGACGTTTGCCTCCAGCGAATATGCTGTAGCGCATTGCCGCATGGATGGTTGCTGGGCGCTCCTTGGCTTTTGGTAGATACGCATCCATCGCCGCGTCCACTTCCTTAGCGCGGACGGCGAGGTAGGTTTTGAGATCCATGTGGGGAAGAAGTTGAGAGTCTGGAGTATGGAGTTGAGAGTTGGTAGTTAGAGAAGATTTTCTGTCTCTCAACTCTCAACCATCAACTCTCAATCTCTTCAAAGAATCTCCGCGATCTGTACGGCGTTCAGCGCAGCTCCTTTCCGCACTTGATCGCCGACGACCCACAGATCGAGAGCGTTCTCGAACACCAAGTTCTTACGGATGCGGCCGACGAGGCAATCGTCCTTGCCAGTGGTATCGAGTGGCACGGGGAAAACTTTGTTAGTGATATCATCCACAACTTTCACACCCGGACGGCCCGCGTAGGAAGCTCGCGCGGCGTCGGCATCCACCGGTCGCTCGAATTGCGCGGTGATAGAAACCGAGTGCGATCGATAAACAGGCACGCGCACGCAGGTGCAGGAAACTCGCAGGTCCGGCAGGTTCATGATCTTTCGGCCTTCGTGGAGCATCTTCATTTCCTCTTTGGTGTAGCCGTTTTCCGTGAACGTATCGACCTGGGGGATCACGTTGAAAGCAATCTGGCGCGGATAGACTTTGAGTGTCACCGGCTCGCCTGCGTTGATTGCCTTCATCTGTTCTTCCAGCTCGATGATGCCTTGTGCGCCGGAACCGGACACCGCCTGATAGGTCGAGGCGATGATCGAGCACATGCCGAACGCGTCATGCAACGGCTTGAGGGCCATGAGTGAAATAATGGTGGTGCAGTTAGGATTTGCAATGATGCCGCGCGGGCGGTTCTTCGCGGCTTCCGGGTTGATTTCCGGCACCACCAGCGGCACATCGGCATCCATCCGGAAGGCGGAGGAATTGTCGATAACCACCGCCCCGGCCTTCGCGGCGGACGGGCCGTATTCCAAGGAAATCCCACCACCCGCGCTGAAGAGGGCGATGTCCACGTCTCCGAAAGAATCGTGCGTGAGTGCCTCCACGGTAATTTCCTCACCCCGAAAGGTCATCGTTTTCCCTGCGGAGCGTGCCGAGGCGAGAAGTTTGAGTTTGCCGAGCGGGAAATTCCGCTGTTCGAGACAAAGGAGCATTTCTACGCCGACGGCACCCGTCGCACCAACGATCGCTACAGTGGGATGATTCATTTGGATAAAACCGGCGTCTTTTGCCGGGGCGCGGAGCATACCGAGATCCGCCGTGCTGGCAACCTCTTCGTTTCACCCTTGTTTGTTCTGCTGAAGGCGTCTGCCCCTCACGGAATCAGATAGAACGGATTGGGCAGCTTGAAGGTCCGTTCCGCGTAGCCGCCATCGAGATCGGACTGCTGGTCGCCGATATTGGCGATGATGGTGTAGCCCTGCTCGGTGATGCGTTTGCGCACCGAGGTTTTAAAAAGTCCGACGGGAGTTTTCGACGCATCCGAGCGGACATAAATCGCTTGATATTCGCCCATGCCCTGCTGGCGAAGATTGCGCGCGGTCGCTGCTTTTTCACTCTCCCGGCGGCCAGTGATGAAAAACACAGTCACATGATTCGCCTTGGCGGTTTGATAGATTTCGCGCACCGGAGTGAGCGCGGTTGCTTTGCCGGTCATCACCCATTTACTCCACGAATCCGATTGGTAACCCCAATCTGCCTGCTTCATGTGCCCAAGATTCGAGAGCGTCGTCTCATCAATATCAAAAACAACTGCGGACTTACTCGTTCCTGAATGAGACCGCTGAGTGATCCATGCTTTGGCAGGTGCAGCCGCATCTGCTAGATCCACCTGATAGTTTCCAGAATTCACATAGGCAGCCACTTCGGCTTTCACCGTCGAGAGATTCGTCGGCTCCCGTGTCGCGGGACCTGTGCAACTGCCAAGCGCAACAGCGAGCAATGCGGAGAGCAGAGAGGTGTGGATCGCGTTCATTGATGGGAAGATAACTTAGCAGATGCTAAGGCTATAGCGGATAATTCAGAACAAGTGGCGTATCGTCGAGTTGGAGTTTGCGAGTTGCAATCATTTCATCTCGATCGAGTCGTCGATCATGATGATATTTTTGGCTTCGTTTTTACGAAGTGATGCACGCAAATCAGCGATGGCCTGACGACGTTTGATCGTCTCAAGCGCAGTGACGATTTCTGGCTTGGCCTGTTCAAAAGTGCGGAATTCGGCATTCTTGCGAGCGGTAATTTCTGCTAGATGCCATCCGAGGTGGCTGCGGATGAGGGTGGGCTGGTTCAGTTTTAGCAAAAATAAAGGGGCGGCGAAATCGACTGGAAGCCGATCCTCACTCACCCAGCCCAGTGAACCGCCGTTGTCCTTTGTGGCAGGGTCTTCGCTGAGTTCCTTGGCGAGCGTGGCAAAGTCCATTTTCTGCAGGTTGAGCTCGGTTAAGGCTTCGTCGAGTTTTTGCTTCGCTACTTCTGGCGGTTGATCCAGCGTGGGGATAAAAATGTGGCGGGCTTTCACACGCTGGGGATTCGAGATGGTTTTTTGATTTTTCTGAAACCACGTTTCAGCCTCGATGTCAGTGACTTTGATTCGGGGGGCGATGCTTACTTCGATGAACTGTTCTTCCTGAATCTGTGCGGCGAAGCGTTTCTTTAGTGCGTCTTCACTGCGGATGCTCTGGGATTTCATCGCGCTTTCGAGTTCGCTTTTTGTGTCAAAGCGAGCAAGGAACCGATGCAGTCGATTGTCGATTTCTTGGACGCTGGCAACTGGAAAACTTTTGTTAGATTTAATGATGGCGTGAAGGATTGCGTGGTCGATTAAATCATCAAGCGCGGCTCTTTGTACCACCTTCAGCTCGGCGGCGGTGGAGTGGGTGGTGGCTGTTCCTGATCGCCAGAGTCGCTCAGTCACGGCACGGTCGAGCTGACTGCGGGTGATTGATTCGCCGGAAACGCGGGCGACGAGGCTTTCGGTTTTCGGTGGGAAAATGGATAGCAGTCCGGTCCTGATAGGTCCCTGAAAGACTAATAAATCTGCTAGAAAATAAATGAAGCCTACGCTAACGAGTGTAAAAAGGAAAGGGGATTTACCTAACTTACTCATCGCGGGCACTTGGGGCGACCGGTGATCGCCGCTTCTAGCGGATTTCCACGGTTGTTCCCGGGCGGATCAAGGTGGGCAGGCGGATGGCATCCCAGTTTGCCATTCGAATGCAGCCGTGGCTGCGGGCGCGGCCGATGGTCTCGGGATTTGGAGTGCCGTGCATACCGATGCCCGGCTTGGTGAGGCCGCACCAGAAAACGCCAACGGGACTATTCGGACCCGGCGGGATGTTGAGAGACTCTGAGTCACTGCTGCGTTTGCCGGTATCGAGCAATTTCTGGTCGTAGCGCCAGTGGGGGAACTCTACAGAATTACGCACTTCCCAAGTTCCAAATTTAATAAATTTGTTTTCGCCGGGTGTGATCGGGAATGATGCGATGAGACCGCGGTTAGGTCGAGAAACATAACTAACGGTTGCGTTGCCAGGCTCGGCACCAGGCTCGGCGACGACGAGTGCTGCGGGGGCAGCTTCAAAGATGCGCGCTTGATTGATTTTCGTGTCCACGACGACGTGGCGCTGGCTCATGGCCGGGTCTGCCTTGTAGCCGATTCCGGTGATAGTTTCGATCGTAAAGGGCTGCACGTTTGGGACGATGAGGGTGTCGTGTGGCTTGAGATTGTTGATTTTTGAGCTGCCATTGAGCAGGACTAGATAGTCCACGTCGGTGTGATAGCGCTCTGACATGAACTCTGCATTGCTGCGGTAACTCATCCGTTTGCGCTTCGCTTGTTCAGAAACTTTCGTAGGCAAAGAGCCGTCCACCCAGTCTTTCACGACGTCAGGAACCACGGCGATGGCCAGTGGATTGAGCACGGCTTTACGCGCCTCGGTGTTCGCCGCGATCCAGTCATTGATCGGGTGGCCATGCACTTCATTCCAAGACTGGACGGCGAGTTCGGTGAAACGGCCGGGCTTGCTGTCAATGATGCCGGGACCGAATTTCGCTTGATCGAGGAAAATCTGCAGGCGCAGGGCGTCATCACCGGTTGGCTTTACGTCGAGTGGCGAAGGCGGAGAGACGCTTTGAATGGGAGTCGCTTGCACGATGGGCGGCACAGGTTTTACTAACACGGGTGGGGTAGTCGGTGCCACGGGATCGGTGGACGGAGCGGGCTGCGAAATGACTTTAGCATCACCGCCGATCGGCAGCGCGCGGAGCACGGGTCGTGAAGGTGGACTTGCTTGAGGTGCTGCCTGTTGGGCTGGGGCGAGCATCGTGAGTCCGATGAAGAAGGGTAGGATGAATCGGAGCATGGGATAGATTCTAATAGAAATTAAGCGTTGATAGCGGCAAACGCGTGAAGTCGGCCAGCGATGGCCGCGGGAACAACTGCGCTGACGAGGATATCATCGCCGTCGTAGTCCGTCGAGAGCACCTTTGCCTCGCGGTGAAGCAAGCTAACAAGGTCGGCGCGGTTTTGAGGAATGCGATAGTCCTGATGCTGGACGCGGTCGGCGAGTACTTGGCTGCAAAGTTTTAGCAATTCTTCCAGACCCAGGCCGGTGACGGCAGAGGCGTGAAGGGCTCCGGGAAATTTTTTATCAAGCGCGATGAGCTCAAATGGATCGGTGACGCGATCGATTTTGTTGAGCACGGTGATCGTGGGCTTATCCCCTGCGCCAAGCTCGGCGAGAACTTCGAGTGTGGTGTCGTGAAAGCGCTCGATCTCCAATGAGGTGGCGTCGAGAACGTGGATGAGAAAATCCGCAAGTGCCGCCTCTTCAAGAGTCGCCTTGAAAGCCTCGATCAAGCGGTGCGGAAGATTCCTAACAAATCCCACGGTGTCCGTGATGAGCAGCGGTTGGCCATCCGGCAGCTCGATGCGACGGGTGGTGGTATCGAGGGTGGCGAAGAGCATGTCCTTGGCCATCACATCGGCACCACTGAGAATGTTGAGCATCGTGGATTTCCCCGCATTCGTGTAGCCGACGATGGCGGCATGGGGTGTTGCGAACTTCTCGCGTTCCTTGCGCTGCGTCTTCCGCTGCTTGCGGACGATCTCGATTTCCCGTTTGGCGCGGTCGATAATCTGATAGGCGAGGCGGCGATCTACCTCGATTTGTTTTTCACCCATGCCACGAGATGCACCGCCCCCAGCGCCGCCGCCGGAACCTGCGGACTCACGGTCGAGGTGACCCCACATCCGCGCAAGGCGAGGCAGGGCGTATTGCATCCGCGCGAGCTCGACTTGCAGTCTGGCTTCTTTGGTTTGTGCGCGTTTGGCAAAAATATCGAGAATTACCTCCTCGCGGTCGATCACGCAAAGGTCGGCGAGTTTTTCCCACTCCCGTTGCTGGGAGGGAGCGAGGCCGTTATCGATGACGATCACATCGCACTCGTGGGCGCGGGCCAGCTCCACCATTTCCGCAGCTTTACCGGTGCCGCAAAGGAATTTTTTATGCTTTTCGCGGCTGCGGCATAACACCGATTCCATCACTTGGACGCCGAGGGTTTTCACGAGTTCTCCGAGCTCTTCTAGCAGGGATTCCGATTCGATGGCTTCGCGTGGCTCGAAGTAAAAACGCACCAACAAGGCACGCTCGACCATATCGGGCTTTTCTCTGATTTCAAACATCCGGGGGAGCAGTAGCACCGATACGCCCGCCCGGCCATTGGAAATTTTTCCCGCTGGCTGCCTCAGCGACCTTCCTCATTCATCCAGCGTTCATGCCCCCACAGACCCCAAACGATACCTGCCAATCCGATGCTGAGGAGCAAAGGAGGTAGAGCGATCGTTAAACTGATCCCAATCGGCCCGATCATTGCTAGAACGTTATTATCCAAAAAGTGAGGTGAGATGATAAAGTAGAATCGAGCGAGCAGCAGGCCCACTACGCCCACCGTCATCATCGTGCCACCCCAAGATTGATATTGCCGGGCAAGCTTGATGGCAGCGAGTCCCAGAAGGCCCAAGCCGATGATACCGAAGGCGTCCAAAACGAGGCCATTTTTAATGAGAGCTTCAAGCAGCAGATTCATGCTTCGCGAGGGTAGGGGGATTGGTAGCTCGGCGGGGGACCGGAGCCTCGAAAAGTCTAACATGCATCGCGATTCCGATGCCGAAAAAAAGCCAGCCGCTGTTCATTGAGACCAATTTGATGGCGTGCCAAGCCAGTGCCGTGGCCTCACTGCCGTGGTAGTGAGCGCCCGTAGCATAACGTTCGATGATGCCCGCCTCATAAAGCGGCAGCATCAAAGTGTAGCCGAAGCCAAGAAGCGCGGCGCCTGCAACCATCATGCGGGCGGTCCAACCCTCGCTAGTTTTTGCGAGTCTCCAAGCGATTACCATGAGGAAAGCTCCCATCACGATCAGGAAAACTGGACGAACCGCTTCGATGGATCCCAGCGGTAAATTCAATGCAACGCTCATCGGTTAATACTATCCACATGTCGTAAGTCGTTGATCAATAACATTTAACGTAGGATCTATTGGATATGAACCAACCTGAAACTACCAGAATGTTCGATAATCGCAGATTGGTTGAAACTTAAGATGCCCTTAAATGTCCTCCGCTGTGCCTAGTCGAAACTCGCTTTGTAAGCGCGAAAAAGAGCCTCATAGCACTGAAAAACGGACAAACTCACAAAAAATCGAAGGATGAGCCGCCAATTAGTTCGTGAAATTTATTTTCACTTTCTAAGAATTATCGGCCAATTTTTGTTTCAACTCTTGCGAGTCCTCTCGCTGCCGCCTAAGCCCCTCCCCGACATGAGTGAAGCCGTTACACCGCCACAGCCGCAGAATACCGAAGCCGAACTGATCGCCGTCCGTCGCGAGAAGCTGGGGAAACTCCGCGAACTTGGCATCGATCCGTTTGGTGCACGTTTCCCCGTCTCGACCACTCCGGCCGAGCTTTTTGCCAATTTTGAAGAAGGCAAGCAGGTGAAAGTCGCTGGCCGTATCACCGCCTTGCGCGACATGGGAAAATCTTGCTTTTTCAGCCTCGGCGATGTCCATGGCGCGATCCAAGGCTATGTCTCTATCAAGAATCTTCCCGAAACCGAAGCCGCCGCATGGAAGTGCCTCGATCGCGGCGACTGGATTGGCATCGAAGGCGAAACATTCCTAACACGTACTGGCGAGCCCACGGTCAAGTTAGAAAAATTCACCGTGCTCTCCAAGTCACTCCGGCCGATGCCTGATAAGTGGCACGGCGTGGCCGACCGCGAGATTAAATACCGCAAGCGCCACCTCGATCTGATGGGCAATCCAGACAGCGCGGCACTGTTTGTAAAGCGCTCGCTGATGATCGCTGAAATCCGTCGGTTCCTCCAGGATCGCGGATTCCTCGAAGTGGAAACACCGATGCTTCAAGACGTCGCCGGTGGCGCGGCCGCTCGCCCGTTCGAGACATTTCACAATGCACTCGGCATGCCACTCACTTTGCGCATTGCCCCCGAGCTGTTCCTCAAGCGCTTGTTAGTCGGCGGCTTCACGAAAATTTTTGAGCTCAATCGCAGCTTCCGCAACGAAGGGATTTCCCGCCGCCACAATCCGGAGTTCACGATGTTAGAGGCTTACTGGGCTTTCTCCGACTTCGAGGAAATGGCCGACCTCGTCGAGGAACTCACGTGCCATCTCGCCGAGAAATTCTGTGGTGGTCTCAAAATCGAGCACAAAGACGAGGATGGCAACGTGACCCGCATTATCGACCTCGCCCGGCCATGGAAACGCGAAAGCTATCACACGCTTATCGCCGCCGCAGCGGGCGATGATTTTTTCACCATCACTGCGGCCGATCGCCGTACCCGTTGCGAAAAGCTCGGCGTGCAGATTTCCGAAGCCATGGAAGACCACGAAATCATCCAGCAGGTTTTCGAAAAGCTCGTTGAGGAGAAAACTTTCGATCCCTGCTTCGTCACCCGAGTCTCTAGCGAGCTTGTTCCGTTAGCCAAAATCACTCCCGGTGGGAAAACCGTGGAGGTTTATGAACTCATCATCAACGGTCAGGAAATTTCTCCCGGTTATTCTGAACTCAATGACCCAGACGTCCAACGCCGTCGCCTTGAAGACCAATCCGGTGAGGAAACCCAAAAAGTGGACTACGACTTCATCGAAACCCTGGAACATGGCATGCCTCCAGCAGGCGGCATCGGCATCGGCCTCGACCGCCTCTGCATGATGCTCACCGGCGCCCCGACGATCCGCGACGTGGTGCTTTTCCCGCTGCTGAAGCGGAAAGACTGAGAAAACAGGATTTTGTAGATTATATCCACTGTCCTCTCGCGGTAATCATGAAGACAAAACGACAAGATCCAATCCTTTGCTTGTGAACTTTCGGAAATCCTTGTCGAAGGTGATGAGTCGCAGGTTGCCGGCGATGGCGAACGCCGCGAGGTAAGCATCCATCCAGACTTTCGGCGAAGAAGTTTGTGTTTCGGATAGATTTCGCCAAGTGGATTCTATCAGCTCGGGTTCTCGCTCGAAACCGGTGGCGTCGTCCTCCATCAAACGGTCGAGTAATGCCCACGCTGCACTGTGAGTGAGTGGAACGTAGCCTGGCGCGATGGGTTGGGTGAGCAGACGGAGGAAGGAGATCCGCGTGGCTGTGCAGAATAGCGCGGTGTCTGAGCTCGCGAGGTTGGCGAACCAAGCTGCCGCCGTTGAGTGGTGGGTGTGCTGGCCGATGGCGAGAGCAAGAAACACGTTGCTGTCGCAAAGGTATTTCATGTGGCCGAGTCTCCCCGTTCTGCTTCCATTTCCAGCTCCAGAAGACGGCCACCACTGATTTGGAACGATTTGGCATTCGCGGGCGCCGGGATGAGAGGGAGCTTTACTCGATTGCGCATGCCCGGCTTGGTTCCGGCTGCGGGTGCGGCGAGTCCCCGGCGAAACACTTCCTCCGCCACTTCGCGGAGTTTCCGCCCCTCTCGCACGGCACGGAATTTCATTTCCCGGACCAACTCTTCAGGAAGATCAATCGTGGTTTTCATGAGTCCAGCTTTCCAGCTTTCCAGCTTTCTGTCAACTCGGCGTTTTTTAGGTAAAGCACTGAGGCATTTGGGCTGATTAGAAATCAACCCGTGGTGCGCAGTCCGGAGGCGATTGCATTGATCGAGAGCAATAGCTTGGGTAAAAGCGCATCCGCCTCGGTCATCCGTTCTTCCGCGACGTGGCCACGCCATTCGCGCAGCAGGTTGATCTGCTGCTGATGGAGAACCCGCAGCGGCGCCTCGCGGATTTGAAGTGTCTTCGCCATCCGTGGGCGGCGATCCTGCATTTCACCTGCGAAAAGTTCGGTGAGGAGTGACTTCGTGAGCTCGAATTCCTCGATGATCCAACTGAGAAATTCCTCGCGGAGGATTGGATCTTCCACGAGGCCTGCGTAGTCGCCCATTAGATCCAGATTTGCCGAGGCGAGATTGGTTTCCACATTCGTGAGCACGTAGCTGAGGAAGGTGGATTGAGGCAGCGCTTTTTTCAGCTCCGCAAAACCCGCTGGATCATCCTTTTTCAAGCTTGCTAGACCCGAGCCTACGCCGAACCATCCCGGCAGATAGAATCGCGCCTGAGTCCATGAGAAAACCCATGGAATGGCTCGCAGATCGCTGATAGAAAATCCTTTTTTTCCCGTGCGCCGCGCCGGGCGTGAGCCGATTCGTGAGTTCTCCAGCGCATCTATCGGCGTCGCCTGGCGGTAAAACTCGATAAAGCCGTCCGCTTTGAGGAGTTTTTGATAGGCTGCCTGACTGCTCTCACCGAGCTTTTGCATGAATGCCTCGCACGGGTCTTCCGTGGCGGGCAAGTGGCGGTGATGCGCCGTGGTCACCGCAGCACCCGCTAACAAAAGTTCGAGATTGTAGGTAGCATTAGCGACGTTTGCGTACTTCTGCGCGATTGTCTCGCCCTGCTCAGTCATGCGGAATCCGCCGCTCATCGCGCCGTAGGGGAGCGCAGCCATGAACCAATGAGTAGGCCCCGCGCCGCGCGAGATGGTGCCACCGCGGCCGTGGAAGAAGCAAAGTTTGAGGTGCTGCTCTTGGCCAATTTTGGTCAGTGCGGATTGCGCTCGTTGCAGAGCAAACTGTGCTGCTAGAATTCCACAATCCTTGTTAGAATCGGAGTAACCGAGCATCACTTGCTGTGTGGGTGTCTCGCCACCTGAGCTGTGGGACCGTTTTGTCAGTGGATGGACCAAGAAATTCTTCAAAATTCCCGGTGAGCGATCTAGATCATCCATCGTTTCAAAAAGCGGAACGACCGGCAGCGGACAAACCAAGCCATCGTCCGTTAGTTCCATGAGCCCAGCCTCGCGAGCCAACAGGTAAACGCCTAACAAATCGGAGAGTTGCCGCGTCATGGACACGATCAATGCGCCCAAGCCGGCAGTGCCCCAGACGCTGCGATGCCTTACCAGCACGCGATAACAATTCAGCACTTCATCTGCCTCGCCGCCGAGACGGACGTCGTCGTGCAGGAAGGGTCGCCCCGAAGTTAGCTCCGAGTTGAGAAACTCCACACGCTTTCCCTCCGACCATGATGAATAATTTTCCCCATCCGCTACTCCGGCAGCGGCTAACAACTGGCTGATCGCTTTGTCGTGGAATTCTGAGTTCTGGCGGACATCGAGAGTTGCCAGATGGAAGCCGAAAATTTCTAACTTGTGCCGCAATGGGCGGATCACGTCTTCTTCTAGCAGATGGCAGCCCGCCTCTGCTAGAGTGCGCGAGAGGAGATTCAAATCGTCCACCAAACAGGCCGGGTCGGTGTAGCCCGGTTTGCCCTTGGTTTGTTCGCGCAGGCGCAGCGCCATCAGGTCCGCCATTTGCCGCCATGGCTCCTCTGAGTGGCGATCCATGATCTCCGCCACGCCTTCATCGGACTTCACGAGGGTCACCAGTTGATCGATCCGCGCCTGAAGCTCCGGCGGCACGGGTGTGAGATAGCGGGAAAGTGTGAGTTGCGATGCCAGCCCGTGGAGCTCGCGTTGTAGCAGATCGAAGGCGGAATGGCGCAGGGTCTGGAGAGTGATTTCCGTGACTTCGGGAGTCACTAACGGGTGCCCGTCTCGGTCGCCGCCGATCCATGTTCCGAAATGCAAACGTGGGATATTTCCGGCAGAGCGAAGTAATTCTAACGGCAGCCCCGCATCGCGCCAAGCCTCGGTGAAGTGCAAGTCCAGGCGATTGATCGCTGAGGGGAAAAGATCCCGCAGATAGTGCGTGGCATTTCGCAGCTCGCTGGTGATATCCGGGCGGACGAGGTGAATTTCCGCTGTGCGCCAGAGAATTTCGAGCGTCGTCACCACTCGTTCGCGGATGCGACGGCGTTCGCGCTCGGTGTATTTTGGAAACTCATTGCGCACCATTTCTTCATAGAGTGCCCGATGCCGCTCACGGATGCTGGAACGCTTCGCCTCGGTGGGATGCGCGGTTAGAACTGGCTCGACGAGAACGTCGTTGAGCACGGCCAGAATTTCCTCGGGGGAAAGGTTCATCGCCCGTAAATCCCGCAGCGCCTGAGGCCACAAGCCTCGGATGGATTCCGCACCCAGCGCCTTCTCGCGTTCGCGGCGGATTTCAGCCGCCACCCGCTCTTCGACCATGTTTAGTAACTGAAAGCCGATCGAATAAAGCTGCGGCAGGCCCTCGGGTGCCATCCCTGCTTCAGGTTCGCGCCCGGACCACGGCAGATACGGCAGCAACTCCGTTTCTCCCGTGCTTTTCAGAGCTTCTTCGAGGCAGCCTAGCAGGTATTGCAGGCGCTCATCAATCAGATCAAATCCTTCCAGCCGGAGCTGTTTACGAATCGGGTTTACGGGAGTCTCAGTCATGCGTGCAGCCTTTTAAGCACAATCCAAGCCGAATCGGAAAGCCGATCAGAAATTTTATCCTGAAATGCAGCGGTGAGTCTGTGATCACTGACGACTGCCGCCATTTTGGTAAAAACAACACGCTTGGACATTCCTGAAACGCTAGGATAG
Organism: Akkermansiaceae bacterium; assembly: GCA_025363295.1. Lineage (GTDB taxonomy): Bacteria > Verrucomicrobiota > Verrucomicrobiia > Verrucomicrobiales > Akkermansiaceae > Luteolibacter. The sequence continues at coordinate 12,488 of JANYEC010000109.1, read as the reverse complement.
AAAAACGCCGTGAATGCATGGTATCCGGCTTTGGAAGTGGTGAAAGCTTGTCTCAAGACGGGCGTGCGCGAATTTGTCGTCTGCGCCGGGGCCCGCAATGCCGCTTTGCTCGAAGCGCTGGCGCGGGCGGAAGCTGCTGGATTGGTGCGAGTGTGGCGGCATTTTGAAGAGCGCAGCGCGGGATTTTTCGCACTGGGTAGGACGATGGAAACCGCACAACCCTGCGCAGTAATCACCACCAGCGGCACAGCGGCGGCGGAGCTTTTACCATCGGTCATCGAGGCACACTATCAGGCACGGCCCTTGGTCGCGATCACCGCGGACCGCCCGGCGGAGTTTCGCAGAACGGGGGCACCGCAGTCGATTGTGCAACCGGGGATTTTCGGGAACTACGCTTGGCAGGGAAGTTTCGCGGATTGGGATGGGAAACAACCGCTGCATCTCAATGTGGAGTTTGAAGAAATGTTCGAAGCGGATGGGGAGGATTTTTCTAACGAGACGGTGGGGGAATTCGCTCCCGTCATCGAGCGTCTGAATATCGCGGCGTTGGCGAAGTGGCTGCGTGAAGATGATCACAAAGGCATCGTCGTGCTCGTCGGCGGCTTAGAACCGGACGAACGCGAGGAGGTTTTTCATTTTTGCCAAGACCTCGGAGCGCCGCTCATCGCGGAGGCGACGAGTGGATTGCGTGAGGCCTTGCAATCGCTGGCGATCCACGATGGCGACCGCGTTTTAAAGGCTTCACCGCCTAGCAGAATCCTACGGTTAGGCGACGTGCCAAGCGGGCGGTTTTGGCGCGATTTAGAAACGCTGCCGGGCGTTTCCGTTTGGTCGGTGTGCCGCAATGGGTTGCCGGGCTTGGCTCGTGATTCCAAAGTGGTGCGCGGGCCCTTGGAGCGGGTGCTGCCGGCGATCGGCGAGATCGAACTGGCGGATGACGCGATGGATTACCTAACATCTGCTGGCAGCCGTGCGGTGAAAATTGACGAACTTCTCGAAGCCTATCCAGATAGTGAGCCCGCATTGCTGCGGACAGTTTCCCACTACGCTTCCATCGGTGGTGGCTTGTTTCTTGGTAATAGCATGCCGATCCGTGAGTGGAATCTCTTCGCCCAATGGCATCACCCGATCCAATCCGTCCGCGCGAACCGTGGGGCGAATGGCATTGATGGCCAAGTGAGCACTTGGCTCGGGTGGTCCGCAGAGGTGAGTGAGACATGGGCGGTCGTCGGCGATCTAACTGCCCTCTACGACCTAGCCGGGCTTTTCGTGCTGGAGCAGATCAACACCGAAGGCCGCGTGCTTGCCGTGATCAATAACGGAGGCGGGAAAATTTTCGAGCGACTGCCGCGCCTGCAATCGCTGAGTCCCCGCGCCATTGAGTGGATGACCAACCCCCAAACCGCCGATCTCTCCGGCCTCGCCACACTTTGGGGCATGAAACATCTGCGGGTTCGGCAGGTGGATGATTTCGATCAATTCGAAGCTGGGGAAAAGACGCTGCTGCTAGAAATCATCCCGAACGCCAAACAGACAGCCGATTTTTGGGCGGCTTGGGACCGGATGACGGTTTGAAGTGACGGCGAGTTGGATTTGCTTTTTTTACGAAGGGAGAATCCTGTTTCGCTGTTAGGTCTATTTTCTTTGTCGGGGGGCATGGTATTGAGTCCCGCGTGCAGTTTCTCTGAACTATTGCAGAGTAACTGAGAAAGTCCGAAGGAACCCGAAGTAGGCCGAAAAAGCCCAAAAATTAAAGGTCCACGACGAACGAGGCCGGACAGGTGGAAATGAGATGGAAGAGGTCCGTTGCAGGGGGATTAGCAGGGAAATGAGAATTTTAAGGGGGATTCTGCGATCCGGTTTTTGGATTACCAGCGGCGGTCGTCAAGCTCGTGTGGCGAGCGTCGGCTTTTTGCATTATCCGAATTCTGGGACTTGTTCCGGTCGCAGGTGTTGCCGCGCCCCTTGCGCTCGTTCCGGCGGTTGATCAGGGTGAAGCGGATTTGGGCGAGCGCACCTTGTCGCAGCGGTCGGCGAGGGATTTGGCCAAGTCGGTATCAAGGGTCAGGGAGTCGGGCTTTGCCACGGACGATGATCATCGGAGCGCTGAAGCCATTTGCACTTTTACTGGATAGAGATAACAACTCGGAAAAATTTAGCCTTCGTGCCGTTGATGAGAAAGAATGGATAGGGTATCGTCACCGCTTCGATCTCGGAATCGGAGGCGATGAGAGTGGGAGTCGCAGTGCTATTTTGCCAAATGGCGAGGTCGTTGCTAAACTGCACGGTGTAGCTCAACCCAGACGCGAGGTAATCCTTACGGCGGCCAAAAAGGGCACGGTAGTCCACTCCAGTGTTCGTATTGACGATGCTAACAGTGGCGATGCCTCGATTGGTGATGCTGTTACTGGAGACCGTGATGACGCTGCTGTTATTGACGAGAGGATTGAGGCCATAGGCAAATTCAACGAGATTGGTCAGCCCGTCCCCATCGGGGTCGGCAGTGTCGCTCGCATTGCCGCTGTTAGCGATGGTGCCGAAGTTGAGAAAACGCCATGTTTGGATTGGCGTATTGGCGGTGTAACCGGAGAGAGTGACGGTGTTACTAGACTTAGTGACTAGGAAAGTTCCTTCGCCTCCTGCGGTAAAGATGCGACTGCCAAAGGCGACGTTCGCGAACGCTCCGGAAAGTATGCCTGTGGAGTTGAGGATGGTGAAGGTGCTTGTGCTTGCAGGGGTGAAGGCATTGATGAGCCGAATGGAGAGATTGCCGCCCAAGGTACTGGTGCCCGAAACGGTGAGATAGTCGTATTGGCCGGTTTGGAATGCGCTTGCTTGCGTAGTGCCGCCGACATCCATTGTGAGGGTGCCTGATGTACTGAGATTGTAGGCACCGGTGATTGCTGTTTTGCCCGCTATACCCACGTCTCCTGGAGCGAGTACTCCGCCGCTTTGCTGGAAAGTGCCAGTGGCGCCCCCTGTGGTTGCGCGCAGATTTGTAGCGTTCAAGGCAGCGACTGCTAGCGTGCCGCCGGTGAACGAAAATACCTGCACCGCAGGCGCTGCCTGCGAACCTTGAAGAATACCGCCAACCGTTAGCTTGCCGCTCCCATCAAGGCTAAGCGTCGTCGTTCCCGCGCCTGTGGTCGCTGCACCGATATTCAAGTTTCTGCCCGAAGCGGTGCTCATGGTGCCGCCAGTGAGGGTGTAGCCGGCATTGATGTTAGGCGTGGCACTGCCCAGCTCGACGTGACTTCCAGTGACGTTCAGCAGTCCACCATCCTGCAAACCGGTGAAGTTAACTCCGCTGTTATTGTTCGCTCCGTAAGTGTTGCCGATGCGCAAACCGTAATTATTTGCGCATTGAAGTTCGCCGCCGTGAATGACGAGCGAGGTCACATTGTAAAAATTGCCACCACCTACGGGCCGTAGCACGGTGCCGCCGTTCACTTCGAGGTTTGAGCCATAGCCACCGTCTGCGGCGAGCGTCCAACTGCCGCTGTTAAACTTCACCGTAAAACCAGCGTTGTTCAGCGTGCTATTGATCGTGGTGCTTGAGGTCGAGTCGCCCGCAAGGACGATGGTTCCTCCACTGACTCCCGTAATTCCCGAAAGACCATGCAATCCAGCACTCTGATTGAGCGTGATGACTCCGACATTGTTGCTTTGGGAAAGGGCACCACCGCCGTCCACGGGACTACTCAGGGTGCCGCTAGATGTGGTGTTGAACTTGAGCGTCGCGCTTGACGATACCGAGGCTCCGGGAAGGAAATTGGACGCGCCGCCGTTGCCTATTTGTAAAACACCCGCGCTGACAGTTGTTAGTCCAGTCCACGAGTTACTGGGCCCGGTAAGGATCAGCGTGCCGGCACCACTTTTAGTTAGAGCCGTGTTGCCTGCAGTTTCCGTCACGTTAGCGTTGGCAGTTACGGTTCGGCTGGTGTTAATGTTCCAAGTTTGACTTGCTGCCAGACTCACCGGGGCGTTGATGGTTAGGTTTTGGGTGGACGTGCTGAGGTCCAGGCCACCTGCGCCGAGGGTCAGTCCACCGGTTCCCACGTCGATGGTGATGCCAGTGCTGGGACTGGTCATTTGCAGTTGAGCGACAGAAATACCGGATCCGATCCCCGTGCTGCCAGATGAGTAAGTGCCAGTCCAGAGGACGGTGTCGCCGGGTCCAGGAATTAAGGTCGGGATCCAGGAAGCTCCGGTATTGAGGACATTGGTATTATTGGCTTTGGTGAAGGTGCCTGTGGTCGCCGCAGAACTACTGACGCTCGAAGTGGCGCTACTCAAGCCATTGTCGGCCACGATGCGGTAAAAATAAGTGACGCCGTTAACAACAGTCATGTCGTTGTAAGATGCGACCGTCAACCCACTGGCCACGGTGATGTAGGGGCCGTTGGCGCTCGTCGCCCGCTGGACGGAATAAACGGGGCTGGTATCGGTGGAACCAGCGCCCCAACTGAGGGCGATTTGCCCGAATCCGGGCGTCAACACAAGCCCAGTGGGTGCAAGCACCGGATTGGGACGATAAACCGAGATGACCGGACTAACAGTAGTCGCCCGGCCCAAGGCTGCGGACGTGGTGACCGTATAGTAAAAAGTAATTCCGGATGTGGTGGTGGAGGTGTCGGTAAAAGTAGGACTGGAGAGGCCAGAAGCGATCGTGGTGAAAGGGCCATTGACGTTGGAAGAGCGCTGAACGGAAAACGTCAGAGAAGGCGAACTATTCCAAGTCAAAGCATTACCGCCGGGCTGCGTCACAGCGACAGGGGTGCCGAGGAAAACCACATTGTCGAAGACGCCTGTGGCGGGAGTATTACTCTGCCCGGACGCGGCAAATCCCACCAAAGTGGAGGCGGGAAACGTCATTGTTGCCGGAGCGTCGATTTGTGCCCAGTTGATGCCATCGTAGGAGTAGGAAGAAGTCAGTGTGCTGCCCGCGCGGACCAGCCGTAACCAAGCCGGAGGAAGCACACGGGTGTAACTGAAAGGTCCATTGGACGTGCTCGCCCCGCCCGCAGTACTGCGATAAACGAAGTTGAAGGGAGACACGTATGGATTGTAACTGGAATAGGCCATCACCCCATTCACCGAAGTATTTGCCCGGAGCATGACTGCAAAATTACAATATGGACTCACCGTTCCGCTTAAATCAGTCACGGATGCGATGCGGGCCGTGAACGAGCCATCTCCCGTCCAAGGCATGGAAAGAAAGGTGCATTTTTCGTCGGAACCACCCATCTGACCACTGGTGCTGGTTAGCGAATAGGAACTGCCTTGTTGGTAAACCCCATAACCCTGAGGTGGGATGCCAAGAGCTTGGCCGGTGAAAATTCCCGTCGAAGGTGCCAGTGCGATTTCGGTGGAATTGGGTCCCTCATAGGTATCGAGCCACGCAGTGACCACATAGTAGTAGTCAGTTCCTGAAAGGTTACTATCGGTGAAAAAATTGTCCGTCTGCCGATTGGAGATTGTCGTGTAAGGGCCCCCCGGTGTCGTGGAGCGCTTCACACTGTAGGCGGTCGCGCCGGAGAAAGCGGGCCAATTCAGCGTGATGCCGGAGGAACTACCGGGGAGATTGGAAACTGAGGTTACGGTGACGGTCGGCGCACCGGGAGTGACCGTGACAGTGAATTGGCCCGTAGTCACCTGGCCTAGCGAATCCGTGGCCGTGACCTTGACGATGTTAATACCGACCGGAAACACCGTGCCGGACGGCGAGCTAACTGCGGGGGTTAGCGGGTTGTTGAGGTCGTCTTTCGCAGTTACAACAAAAGTGCCTATGCCGCCGGGTTGACCATTCGAGGCCGTGGAGTTGCAAGAAATGAGCAGGCTGGCAGGAAGCGTGAGAGTGGGTGCGGTGCGCCCCGACTTCGTTCGTGAAAATGCGGCCACGCGGGTGCGATGGTCGGCATTAGTTTTATCAAGAGTAATAGCGTCTGTGAACCCGTTTTGTAGGTTCACGCTCAGGATGTTTTTCGAGGCATCCCAGGAAGTCGTCGGCGTGGTGTCCCCCGTGCGATAGGGGAATAGTAATACTTTGTAATTGGGCTGGACGACATTTTGTCGTTCGATCAACAGGTTATTGGTTGGAATCGTGGAATATAGTAGAGAATTATTGTCGTAGCCGTAGGAGATATTTCCCCCAGCGAAATTAGAAGGCCGCTTGTCCAGGACAATGGGGGGTTGGCCGGTAGTGGATTGCTCGGTGACATCGCGGACAAGCAGCCGAGGCTTTCCCGTCCCTGAGGTGTCAATGGGCGCATGATAGAGCACAGCGTCCGTCGCAGTGGCCCCGCTTTGGAGAGCAAGTGAGGTGAAAACGGAGTTATTGTTAGAATCCACAAAGCGTCCGTCGCTTCCGCCAAAACTGATCGCACACGGCATGCTCCAGCGGTAGTTGCGCGGAGTGACTCCATCCGCACTGATGTCGTCGAGCACAAGCGCGTAAGGACGCACCCCGCGAACGGTGAGGATCGAGCGGAAGGCATATTGCACCGGATTAAACGTCTTGTTAACAAACAGGTTGGAAGTTGCTAAATTTGCCTGATAGCTGGGCAACAAGAAAGGCAGCACGCCGTCGTAATAGAATGAGGACAATTTCTTGCCCGTATCGGTGGTATTGCCCAGTGTGGAGTTGAAGCCGTAGTTATAAGCAGCCGAGGCATCACCAGCGCAAAGGGACCATTGTTTTGCCGGATCTTCGACGACTTCGAGTAACTTGGCCGGCGGAGTGGGAAAATTTGAGCTGGTCTCGGTCTGGGTGGCGGAACTCGGACTCTGCCCCATGTAACCCTGGGTGGCGGGGTCCGAAGTGAGCGATGGATTTTGAATCAACACGGTCGAAGCGCAGTCATTGACGGTGCAGTGGTAACCCGGCGGGATACTCCACGCGCGGCCCAGGGCGTAGAGGGAAAAGTTGTTAGCCTCCGCATGCATGTGGCCCTCAACGTCGGCTCTACTTTCAAAATAAATCGAGAGGTCGTTTTCGTCCCAGCTGTTGCGAGTCATGGTGACGCCGCGCATAGGATCGAGTTTGGTGAGTGATAGCCCCTTTGCCTGGGCGACCGAAGTGAGATTCTGAGTAGTGGTATCGAGCCCGAAGATCGCCTGCACCAGATTGTTCCCGCTCTCGGCGCGGTAGGCGCGGTGGACGTAATCAATCATCGGGTCATCCGGATACATATATTTCAAAATGTAGCGGGCGTTGTTAGTGCTAGAACCATTGCCCATGCCGCCTTCATGATGATCGTAGATCACCATTTTACCGTCCGATTCCCGTGGAGCTAGCTGGTAAAGGATGTGCAGATTGGCTTGGTAAAAATTTGTGGTGACAAACAAGTTCTGGCCCCGACGCGCCAGAGCGAGAGTGGAGGGAGCTGTATAAGTCATACTCAACTCAAAATAAGCACTGTGATTGAGCATGGAACCCCAAGGCGTTAGAAACCAGTCGGTGTCCCAAACAGATTGACGGTAGAGATTCCAGACCGAAGCAGGCGACGCATAAGGCCAAGAATTCGGGCCAGTGGCATAGGGAGCGGTGGGGCCATAATTGCTCTGGACCGCACCCGTCACGTCGCCCTCTTCACCCTCAATGACCAAACCTGGTAGGATGATGTCATCTGCTAGGTTAGGAAAATCGCCATTTTGATCGCGGCCAGACGGCATCGCAGCAGGTTGCGTTTTCTGCATGCCGCCACCTCCGTTGTTAAATTGCCCGTAACCAATGGCATAGAGATAGTCGCGGGTATCGTTCTGCTGCTGTGGTGTCATCCAGTCGTAAAGCAGGTCGTAGCAGAGCGCCATGTCGCAATAGCGTTGGCTGTTTCCGTTGCGCGTCAGTTCCACCTTGGCGGCAGCGGCTGTGAGTGTGGCTAGGTAATTGAAACGCGCTTGCGCCGTCGATGACACAGAAGCATGCGGCACAGTCGGATCCGTGCCAATCCAGGCAAGATATGATGCGGTAACCAGCGCGTCGAAAAACTTATTTTGCGGATTCGCTCCGATCAGACCTCCACCGATGGCACTCCCCGCCGTCGTGTAGGCGGGTAGTACCGAGTTTGTATAGTAATTCGCATCGTAACCGCCCTGCGCATAAGCTGTCAGCACATTGGCATAGGTATTCAGCGTGCCGCCATTTTTGTCGAAATTGGCTGTCAGGTTTGCCCGCAAACCCGTGATCGCTGTGCTGACTTCGGTGGAAGTCGTGGCCTTACCACTGAGTTCAGACCAATCGGAGCGGCTAAAAAACAGGCGTGGATGACAATAGGGTCCCGGATCGGACGAAAGCTGCCGAACCGAAGTAGGCGGCAGGACATCGGGATTTTTGCCGACGCGATGAAGTGGGTTCAGGCCAGACACATTATCCCACACGTTCACCCAGGTGAATCGGGTGACTGTGCTCGTCCCGTTGCTGGCCGTGACTTGCAGTTGATAGACTCCATAGACCGGAAAAGTCACTGTGACTTGTGGCACGGAAGTTGTCGTTGCAGAAAAAGTCATCGCCGCCTGTGCCGCGAGACTGTTCTGCCCCGCTGGGAGAACCTGCGACCAAGTGTAGGAGGTGGGCGTAAAGTTCAAAGCCGTCGCCTTCAGGGTAGCCGTCGTGTTGCCACCAGCTTGTAAAGTGAGGATCGGCTGATTCGCAGTGCCCGCTCCCAAGACTACTTTGAGAGTGACATCCGGTTCGGTGTAACTTGCATGCAGGGAGCCAAGTCCGGCGTACAGCGCGAGAATCACTAACACGAGCGGCGTAAGACAGCGGCGCAATGCAGCCCAAGTTGAGAAAATAAAGAGGAGCGAGTTGGGTTTTTCCATCGAAGTATGAGTCATATTTGAAACGATTTATGGCGCAGTGATTTTGAACGACTGCTGAACGATTTCCGCCATCTTGAAAGCGGGTTCAGTGCGGCGTCCCCATTGCCAGGCTGCCACGGTCACCGTGACGGGGAAGTGAGTGCGCGGGGGGATCGTGGTGAGAACAAGTTTGTTTTCCTTAACGATCGCAGGACCCGCGACAACAAAAAAGGACACCGGCAATCTGGAGTCGGCGGTGGCTGCCAGAGTGATCGGCGCGGCACCCGAATGCACATCGGGCAATTGGGGAAACGTGATTTTCTGCGATTGACCCGTGCTGTTCCGCAACGCGCCGCGAATGTCAATACCAGCGGGCTGCACGGAACCGCGAATCGTCTCGCTGCCCGCCTGCCGAAGTGCCACATAGGTGGCCCCCCCCCCGAGCCACGTGCGGTCGAGCGCGACGCGAAACCGGCCATCGCCGAGCGGTTGGATCGGGCCGCAGAGCCATTCGAAGGACGGCGCGCCGGGAGCTTTGGTGAGTTTTTCTCCAGCGTTGAGAAAGCCATCGGGAATTGTGTCAGCTAGAGCGCCGCGCACGGTGAAAGTGAGTCCGTCTGCTTCAAACGGGAGCGACTTGAGACTAATAATGCCGTTGAAATCATGAGGCAGCACCTTGCCTTGTTCGTCGAGGAAAACGGGCAGTTGTGTGTCGGCTTTCCAGTTGATCGCGGCGAAGGCCTGCGCCTCGCGGGCGGCAGTTTCATCGATGAACCACGGCAGCGCGGCAGGCGTAGTTGCGGGCACTACCGGTTTACCCTCATGGCCGGGTAGGGGAAGATCAGCTAGAATTCCCGCTGCGAAATTCACAGGCTTGAGCGCGGGACTTCCATCGGTCGAAAGGCGGGCTTTGGCCATCGCATCGATGTAGTGCGCGAGGTAGGCAGTGAGCCGTTCCGAGCAATCAAAGTGACCGCTTTGACCATCGATCACGTAGCTCAGCGGCCACTCAGGATGAGCTTGTCGATCAGTCAGAACAGCAGTGTAGGCCGGGCCGACATTGTTCCATTGTGTGCGAATGTCGCTCTTGTCCTGCGACCATTCCTGCGCGGTGCCGTAGATGACTAGTGCGGGCGTGCGTCGGTCCTTCGGCGGGAGGTGGTTGTTCTTTAACCACACTCCGGCGATACAGCGGTCGGGGTGCGTTTCGACTAAGGCGTCCACCATGAGCAAGTGTCCAGACTCGCCCATTGGCAGCCAGGGAACAGTGGCGATCTCCCCGTAGCCGGAAGTCGCGGCGAGCCCATCGAGTTGCTGTTGGAGAAACGCAACTTCAGTGCCGATCTCATCCTGCATTTTTTTCCCATCCGCCGTCTTTCGGAAATTCATAAAACTCGGCGTGCTCCACACGATGCCTAAGTCGTTGGCAGCGCAAACACGGCGGATCGCTTCGTGTCCGACGAGCCGATGTTCCGGGACATTGCTGCAGAGGATGAGAAGGCCGCGGACTTTCTTGCAGTTTTCAGGAATCCAAAGGTAGGAGGTGGACTTCGATGGTTGGTGATCGCTCCATGCATCGCAGACGCCACTCTGCATAAACTGAAATACTTGATTCACCGGCGAGGGTGATTCCAGTGAGTGCGGTTTCGGCGCGATCGTTTGCCAGGCCGGGGGCTCTGAATTCGTGAGCGTGGGCTCTCCCGTGAGCCAGCCGAGGGAAATCAAAAATGTGTCTGTGGCGCGGATCGCTGCGACCACGACCGGCTCGGGGGCCGTGTAGCGAGGGACGATAAACGCGTGGGACGTTCCGGGCAGGAGCGAAAGGTCGCAACGGTTGCCGACTGCCTTGGCGGCGGCGGCGAAACGCTCGGCCTGCGACGGTGGCACGACGTGGTCATCGAGCCCATGCACCAGCAGCGCGGGGGGCTGGCCGGCGCGCACGTGGAACACCGGCGACAACGCGGCGGCGCGAGCGATTGAATCGGGGGTGGCGGGACGGGGCGCTTTTTTATCGTTCAAGCTCAGCCCGCCCACGACGAAACGCACCCACTCTCCCTCGGTGAGATCGAGCACCGGATTAAAGAGCAACACGGCGTCGGGGCGCGCTCCGTCATCGGTGTCATCGAGCGTGGAGAGTGCTGCCGCGAGGTGTCCGCCTGCAGAGTCGCCACCCACGGCGATGCGGTGAGGGTCGATGCCAAATTCGGCGGCGTGCGTGCGCAGATAGCGAATCGCGGCGCGGCAATCAGCTACGCAGTCCGCCACGCCCAACGCCTCGGGGGTAACGAGTCGGTATTCGATGCTGAAGCCGACCGCGCCGCGTGTGGCAAAGTAGCGCGCGTGCGGGAAAAACCCATCGGCTGTGCCACCGCGCCACGCACCGCCGTGAATCCAGACGACCGCTGGACGTGGAGTGGTCGAGAGTTCAACAGGTGAAAATTGAAATAACTTCAATGCGCGACCCTCGGCGGTAGTGAGGTATGTCCGCTCCACGCCGGGCGGTCCATCTAAAAGAGGAGCAAGCGTAGTCGGAGCCGCGAAGGATCTCGCGGCCAAGGTTAGGCAAAGAATAACGAGGGGTGAAAATTGAGCCGCTTTCATAGGGAGGTTGATGATTTTATCATGCAATGCGATCGCTCGGCAGTGGCACCGATTGAGTGCCCAGCGTGGGAGCATCCGTTTCCAGCCAGCCCTGAGCGTTAATCCAAACGGGATCGTAGGCAAGGCGTTCAGGGGAATCCTTCCCGTTGAACTGCATGATGTAGCTGATCCACCAGCGACCGTCGGGGCCCGGGAACACGCCGTTGTGGCCCACGTGGGTGAGTGGTGCCCGGGGGCAGACGATGGGGTTGTTCGGCTGTAACTCCCATGGGCCGGTGATGGTCTCGGCGCGAGCGACGCCGATGTCGTAATCACGGCCGAAGCCCGAGTAGAAAAGATAAATCCAACGGCCCTCACGAAAGAGCACCGGGCCCTCCACAAAGGTGTCCCACCCGTTGGTGCCGCAGGGAACAGCGAGCGTGATCTCTCCGATCAGACGGCAGGAAGGGAGCTCGATTTCGGCTTGAAAAATGCCGATCGTTTCGGCCATCGGTGTCGGTGAACAGCGAGGCATCGTTGGAGATATACTTCTGGGTCACCTCGGGATTTTCGGGGTAAAACTGCTCCGCGACTGGCGGAAAAGGCGCCTCGACCGTGAGCAATTCGTAAGGACCAATGATGTCGCGCGCGCGCCAGATGGCGATACCATGCTTGTGCCGGGTCGTCTCATTGCGGCAGCCGACAGTCAGGTAAAACCAATCGCCAGTTTGGTGAATTTCCGGTGCCCACCATCGGTCGCGATACCAAGCGGAAGGCGGCATGTCTTCACGCGCAAGCACGAGACCGTGGTTTGTCCAAGTAAGGAGATCCGGCGATGACCAGAGTGGCACGCCCGGGTTCGGTCCAGACCAAATGGGACGTAGCGTGCCAGTGAGATAATACATATCCCGGACTTTAATGATAAATGAGTGGCCGCGCAAATATTTTTCTGTAAAATCGTCTGATCGCGCATTGCGCCAAGTAGAATGACACCGGCGTGCGGATGCTGAATCCGCTTTAGTTAGTCGTTGCGCCAGAAAGAATGACACCCGGATGAAAACACTATCTGGGATCATGAGTCATCAAAGCAAAGAAGAATATCTGGA
>JANYEC010000052.1 GCA_025363295.1 Akkermansiaceae bacterium | reverse complement strand
CTCCCCACGCGGAGGCCCGCGCACGGGCGATGCTTCCGTTTAATTCTGCCAAGCGGCTTGTCACTTCGTAGCCGTTAGCTCGCACGCGTGCGCGATGTCGGCCATAATTCGTCCCGCTCGTTCCATGGGAACATACCGATTCATGCCGCAGCCATCATTACAACAGCTTCGCTAGGTTTACACCTCCCCCGCAGGATCGCGCGTAGTTGTGTGGAAATTAAGCGGAATCAGCCCCGACGCATGATGGACGGCGGGTGCGATTTAGGGCAATCTCCGCGCCATGGACTGGCATTGGAAATACCGAGGGGTAATTAGGAGGTTGGAGGAAGGTTACACGCTCCAGCAGGCCGCAGAGTGTTCTGGTCTCAGTCGGCAAGCCATCTGGAAGTATCAGCAAAAATCGCCAGATTTTTCGGGAGGCGGTAGTCGCCGCGCGTGAAAAGGGAAGGGACGTGCGTGAGTTCCGCCTTTGGCTCCATCACCCGTTTCGAGGCAAGCGACCGCCCACCGGCAAGGGACATGGCGGGAAGCCGATCTTCACCTACGGGCTTGGCGCTCGATCCCGGCGTTCTCCACACGGATAAAAATCCGGCCTTGGTAGAATTTCAACTCGCCCAGAGTTTCCGAGCAAATACACTGGCAAGGCATGGACTCCACAATCAAACCAACTCCCCCCGAAAAGACTCCTGAAAACGATGACGACCTCGACGAGTCACTCGGGGAACGCCAACCGGAAGCTTACGACGCCATTGTTTGCGAGGGTGGATGTCAATGAATCTTAAGGCAATCCCACCCATCATATTCCTCGACATTGACGGCGTGATGATCGCCTACCACGACTCGGGGACTAACGGCCAGTGATGCGGAAACTGCTATTGAGATTTTGTCGTCGCATCCGGCGAGAAATGTTTGACGTGGTGGCATTGGGTTCCTGTTGATCAATCCGGCGGGTAACGCTTGAATGTTTGACCGTAACGAAGCGCGGCCCTCTTGCAATCTTATCCACTTAAAGCTCACATGACGCCCTATCACGTATCGATCCCAAGCCGGGTCTGGAAATCGCAGTTGCCGCGCCTCCTTGTTTTGCTGAATCAAGCGGAAGCGCATCCCGCTGTCGTGATCGACATCGCCGCCGTGAAGTTCCTCGCCCCGGCGGCGATTGTTGTCATCCTGGCTCGTTGGCATCGGTGGAAGCGGGAGGGAAAAGGAGTTTCCCTTGTTGGCATGGAGTCCTGTGAAAATCTGGGCTACCTCCAGCGGATTGATTTCCTGACTCACCTCGGGGTCGAAATCCCGGAAAACTTCATCCGTCGCAATCCCGCCGGCCGATTTGTGCCGGTCCAAACCCTGAATTTTGCAGGTGGCGACGTGGACAAAATTGCCTCCGAAATCACGCGCTGCACTTTGCCAGATGTGGATTTTGAGGACGATGTTTACCGCCTACTCCAATATGCCGCTGGTGAGTTGCTATCCAATGCCAAATATCACTCTGGCGGGCGAGCCTTCGTCTGCGCCCAATTTTTCCCAAAAAGTAGTCAGGTTCACATCGCCGTGGCCGATGACGGTGTGGGTATTCGCGAAAGCTTTCTGAATACTTCTCGCGAGCACGAGGCGGGTACTCCGGATACCGCGATCCGTCTCGCCTTGCTGCCTCAAGTTTCAAGTGTCCTGCTTCGCCCGAATCCCAATCCCTATTCAGGCCAGAATCATCGTGGTGTCGGACTTTCAGTCACTCGGTGTTTTGCCCGAAAATCTTGTGGCCGACTCTCCATCGCCTCCGAGAATGGCTGGTTTGATGAGATACACGGGTTGGAGCAAACCCGCCCTAGTCAGCCTATTTACTTCCCAGGCACATTGGTTGCGGTCACCCTGCACCGGGATCACATCGCCGACTACGCAGAAATGCACGCTGAGGTGATGTCTGAGATCGGGATGGGTGATCTTGACACGGGTGAAATGTTTGTGGATTGAGCGCGTGGCTAAATTTAGATTGAGCGCGTGATGGAAAGAAGCCATAGTGGCCCGCAAGAACTCGCTCGAAAGAACGAAATCACCTCCAACGTAAGGCAATAATCCCATGAAACTAGAATTCCAAATGGTCTCCGAGTTCGGCGAATTCCTCGCCGACGGCCACGTCGGGAACCAATTTCGCTCGCTTCGGATTGAATGCATCTGGGATCGGGTGGAATCGGTCGTGTTCGACTTCACCGGCGTTACCAACCTAACGGATTCATTCGTTCATGCCTGCTTCGGCAACATGGCGGAGGAACACGGCGAGGAGTTCTCGCAGAAGGTCCGTTTCAAAGGATGCTCGCCCTTGGTCCGTTCGTTCATTTCGATTGCCGTCTCGGAAGGCTTGAAAAAGCACCGGGAACATCACGCGGGCCATTGATCTTTCCATTCAGGAATTCAAACGCCCACCCCAGCGAGTTGCTTCACGCAAGCGTGGAATTTCGACGCTCATGTCGGCTTGGATGCGGGAGAAGAGCTTTAAGTATTGCCCAAGGACTCGCAGAGCGTCTTCCCCCATTTCCTTTCCGGCGAAAAGCTCGGGAGCGGCCTTGGAGAAATTCAGGCCTAGCTGTACTGCGTGCGATTTCAACTCGAAGCCCATATTGAAATTCGTGAGAAGTAGGCGGTTGCGAGGCTTGTTCGTGGGGCCGCAGGCGTCGATAAACCATGTGGGCGAGCCGATGGAATCGACGTGCAGGAGCGTGAGTAGCTTCTTTTCGAGATGCCAGAGTTTCAGGAGGTTTTCTTCGGAGACATTGAGCATCCGCAGGAAGACGACGGCGCGGAGGAAGGCGAGGTAGGCATCTGAATATCCGGCACGCTCGAACGCGGGCAGTTCAAAGCGTGCCTGCAAGCCGTGCAGATAGACGGCGGGGCGGTTCAGTGCCTTTGCCATGTCGCCGAGGGTGTGCATGGGTAGTTAGATGGCCTTCAGCTTGTCGCCGAGGTGGTGTTTGAGGTTCCACTTCTTGGTGGTGTCGAGCGCCAGCTCCAAGCAGATGAAGAAGTGGCCGGTGTTCTTTTGGAAATGGTCCACCGTTTGTGAGGCGATGTTTGAATCCAGACAAATCAGGCTTTGCTTGTGGGCGTCCTTGGCGAGGAAGACGGCGTTTTTCTTGAACTCCGGGCGGGGCGTGAGGGTGTAGTCCAGCATGAAGCCGTTCTTGAGCAGCACTTCATCCAGCACGGTTTCCCGCTCCCATTGCAGGTGGAAGGTCTGTTCCTTCTCGTGGATGTATTGCTTGAGCGCCTCGATGTTCTCTTCCTCGCTCTTGTCCGGGTCCGGCGCGTATTCCACTCGGGGGAAATTCGACTTGGCGAGCTTGAAGACTTTGAAACCGAGGTTGTCGGCAAATTCCTTTTGCGGATCGTTTGGGAGATAACCTTCTGCCTCCTTTTGAAAACGGGCGAGTACGCGCTCGGCACGTTTGATCGTTATGTCGCTGAGTTTCTTGAATCCTGCTTTGTGTGCTGAAGATTCCGCTGCGGTGAGTTCTGGCAACTGAACAAGAATAAATTGCCGGTCACCTCCATCGGTCTTATTCAAGTCCATCACAGCCTGCGCTGTTGTGCCGCTGCCGCTAAAGAAATCGAGAATGATATCATCCTCTTTGGTTGTTAGTGCAAAGAAATCGCCCAGCACATCCTTGTCCTTCGGGAAATCGAAAAGACCTTTGCCGACAAGAGATTCTACCTCCAAAGTTCCTGCACGCCCGTCGCGATAAAATACCGACGCGAACGGTTCTGATTGCACTTCGAATAAGTATGTTTTGCGACAAGGAATGGTCGTTTCATCCGGCCCAAAGTGGATTCGTGGTGGATCTTGGGCAAGCGCATCAAGCGTGCGGGCTTCGTCCCAACGCCATCCGGTCGATGGCTTCGCGCACGGCTTATTTGTAATCGGATGGATGATGTCATGACGCGGTCTCGATGTGCGACCATCATCCGGTCCGGCAAAATTGTCTGCGAAATACAGCCCGCGTTTGTCGGACCACCTGTAATGCTGATGTGCGCGGCGTGGGTCCGCTTTGCCAAGTGATGAATACCAAGTTCGAATTTCGCTCTGTATTATTTCGTGGGATTCCTCACCTATACGAGCGCGGATTTCATCATACTTCGCCAGGACCTCATCAACTCCAGGCTTCTTCCTGCGCCATACTCCGTTATCCAAGGCATGCTCACGGTCTCTCACATAGACAAGCGCGTATTCGTGATTACGAGCAATTAACTTGGCATCCCCCTTCTTCGATTTTTGCCAAACGAGAACACCCGCGAAGTTTTCCTCACCGAATACCTCATCCATTACGCGCCGGAGATTCTGCACCTCATTGTCGTCGATGCTAACGAAAATGACTCCGTCCTTTTTCATTAAATAGCGGGCGACGAGCAAGCGGCTTTGCATCATCGAAAGCCAGTTAGAGTGGAAACGTCCACCGCTGTCAGAATTGGTATCCACCTTCATTCCGTCCTCGGTAACGCCGGTCTGTTCCCAGTATGGCTTTTTCCCTTCGGCGAAGCGGTCGGAGTAAACGAAGTCCTTGCCGGTGTTGTAAGGCGGGTCGATATAGATGCACTTGATCCGCTCGCGGTAGGCGCTTGTTAGTAGTTTGAGTACTTCGAGGTTCTCGCCCTCGATGATCATGTTGCCGCCGGCCTTCTCTGGGTTCACGGAGCGGTCTTTGTCATAGACGAGCGCGGCGCGGCTGGGGGTGAAGGCTTCGCGCTTGGAGGCGGTTTTGCCATACCAGCGGAAGTCGTAACGCTCGGTTTCGGAGACGAGGGCGGGATCGACGACTTTTTTCAGTTCGTCGAGGTTGAGCTTGCCCTCGTTGGTGAAGAGATCGGGGAAAAGGTTTTTGAGCGCGGCGAGGCGCTCGGCGTTGTGGTCCGGCGAGGAGACGGCGGCGATGGCGGGAAGATCGGTGGATTTCATGGCTTCATTTCTCCGGGCAGGGCTTGGCGGACGGTTTCAGAATCAGCGTTTGCCTCGGCGTGTTGGAGGGTGAGTTCCAGTTCGCGGCGGAGTTCTTCGCGGTCGGGGAGGTAAAGTTGGTATTTCTGGACGAAGAGCTGGCTGTTCATCTGATAGGTGGCGTATTCGACGAGAAGCTCGTCCTTGTTTCTGGTGAGGATGATGCCGATGGGAGGATTATCGCCCTCGGTGTTTTCCTCAGCGGCGAAATAGCCGAGATACATGTTCATCTGCCCGATGTCGTGATGCTCGACTTCGTTAATTTTCAAATCAATGAGGACGAAGCAACGGAGGATGCGGTGATAGAAAACGAGATCGACCCGATAGTGGGTGTTGTTGAGGGTGATGCGGTATTGCCTGCCGACGAAGGTGAAACCTTTACCAAGCTCAAGGAGGAAGGGCTGGAGATGATCGCAGAGGCGGGTTTCCAGATCAGTCTCGGAGATATGTTGCGGCTCGGGAATTTTCAGGAACTCGAAGACATAGGGATCGCGTAGCAAATCTGCGGGCTGGGCAACGATCTGACCCTGGTTGGCAAGTTGGAGGATGGCGTCCTTGTCCTTTCCGGCGGCGAGACGGAGGAAAAGAGAGGTGCGCTTCTGGCGTTGCAACTCACGAACGGCCCATTTTTCGCGGATGGCTTGTTGTTCGTAAAAACTGCGTTCCAGCGAGTCTTCGATTTTCAAAAGCTCTACGATGAGGGTCCAACTCAATTTGTGCGTCAGCGTCGCACAAATTGGGTAAGCGAGGTAGAACTGGCGGAAACGGGAGAGATTGCTGCGGCTGAAGCCCCTGCCGTGCCGCTGGGTGAGATCGTGGCTGAGGTTTGCCAACAGGGCTTTCCCATACTCAGCTCGGACTTTCCCGCCTTGCTCAAACTCCACGATGTCGCGTCCGATCTGCCAGTAGGTTTCTGTGATGTGGGCGTTGACGGCCTGGATGGCCCGGGTCTGACCGCTGGTGTATGCCTCGGAGATTTTTCCTAACAGGCTTTGGTAGCCATCGTCTGTGCTGAGGATGCTCATGGGCGGGGGACTTTCGTTTTGAAGTCGTCGGTGTAGTCCATGACGGGAGCCACGTAGGGAAGGTAGTCGAGCTTAGCCTCGATGCCGAGTGCCTCGAAGTGCTTGAGAGCGCACTTGATTTTTAGCCGTTCGGATTCGGTGAGAGCCTTGCGGTCTTCAAGGTTGTTGGTGCTCTTGGTCTCGATGACGAAGTAGTATTCGTTTTCCTTGCCAGACTTCATGTTGCGGCGGCGGAGGATGAGGCCGAAGTCCGGTTCGTAGAAACCCTGGTTGCCATGGCCGATGGGCGTGGGAATGCGGTAGCACTTGGGGAGCTTGAGGAAACAGACGACTTCGTTGTCCCGCTCGGCATCCTTGGTGAAGGAGCGTTCGTAGGTGCTTTCCCATGCCACACCATCGTAAACGCCGCGATTCGCCGCCGGTTCGACCGGGAGAAAGGTGTCGATGATCTCCTTGAACTCGGTGAGTGGAATGCTTTCGCCGGTGGGGTGATAGCTGAGGGTCCGCATCATTTCCTCCAGCTCGATGTCGCGGATGAGCGCACAGGCGTCTGATAGAAACTTGGGCGGGTTCTTGGTGACGGCGGAAAGGTTCTTGATGCCGCTGACGATGGCGAGTGAGGTGGGATAGGAGAGCGCGGTGTTTTCGCTCAATTCCTCGACAAGATCGAGCGGCGTGAAATGGGCGCGGAGGTTCTCGAACATGCGGCCGAGTTCATTGCTCTGGATGGACTCCGCCGCGATGGAGCGGATGCGGGTCTGGACGACCTCCGCCTCGTAGTCGGCGATGACGAGCTTGTTCAAGGCTGCGATGGCGCGTTCGATGACTTTGTTTTCATCGAATGAGACGGTGTAATTCGTCTTGCGGGCGAGTTTCTCCCAGAAGGTTTTGAATGCGTCGGATTCGTAATGCGGCGTGCGGGTGATCCGGTTCTTGGCAGGTTTGCCTTTGTGGACTTTGCGGAGATTACTGCCCGCTGCCGCCGTGCCGTAGATTTCCTTGATCTGTTCTTGGTATTGGGCGGCGAAGGTCTCGTAAGTCTCATTCGGGATGATGGTGAGGAGATTGATTTCCTCGCCTTCAGGGACGTTTTCCGCGTCGTGGACGCGCTGGCCGGTCTGATTCCGGCAGATGCGAAGGCCCCGGCCTAATTGCTGGCGCTTTCTGTCGTCGTTGTAGGACTCGTTCAGGGTGGCGATGTTGAAGATGTTCGGATTGTCCCAGCCGACGCCGAGGGCGGAGTGGGAGAAGATGAACTCGCGGGCGTTGTCGAAATCGAGGAGCGCCCGCTTGTCCTTGAGGATTTCGTCGAAGATCTTCTTGTTCTTCAACATGGCGTTCTCGCTGTCCGTGTATTCGTCGCCGCCCGTCTTGGCGAAGTAGTAGCCTTGGCAGTCGATGATTTGATCGGTAGTGGGTTCCACGCCGTAGAATTCTCGATAGAGCGTGGCGTATTCCTCCTGGAAGATGAGCCGGATTTTCCCGTCGTCGCGGATGTAGCTGTCCACCTTGTCGATGAAGATCAGGGACAGGCACTTGATGCCTTGGGCGGCGAGAACGGGCTTTTTCTGGAAGTGGCGGCGGATGAGCCACTGGAGCTGCTGGCGGAAGAGGCCGGAGATGTCGCCGTTGCGTTCGTTGAGGATCAGTTCGATGCCGTTGTTGAACTTCAGGTGATACTTCTGGTCCGGCAGATTTTTCCAAATCCGCTCGATGGTGTAGTCGCGGTAGCTGATGTTTCCGGCTTTGTCGCCGAGGTTGTCGCCGGGTTTGAGCCAGTTGGTTGCCTTCCACTTGAAGCCATCGCCGCTGGCCCGCCATGCGGTGAGCTTGGCTTTGACGGTGGTGCCGGTGGTCTGAATTTCGGAGAACTCGATTTTGAGGGTGGCCTCGTCGTTCTTCTCCGCCACGGAAAGGACTTCGATTTTTTTAACCATCCCGTTCCGGTAGGCGTCGAACGGGGTGAGCCGATACAGGAGGTTTTTGACGACCTTGTGGGTGGCGGAGTAGCGGAGCTTGACGAGTGGATCGAGCACGGCGAGGCGGGCAGTCGCGTTGTCGGTGTCCATGCCCTCCTGCGGCTCGTCCATGATGATGACGGGTCGGCATTTCCCGAGGGCTTCCAAGTAGGTGCCGGAGATCGTGGGGTCTTCGTGTTCCGGGCGATTGATGAGCGCCTTTTCCCCGACGATGGCTTGGATGGTGGCCACCATGATTTGGGGCTGGGTGTCCTCGATGAAGCTGCGGAGACGGGAGAGCTTGCCGCTGTCATACTCGAAGCTCGCCGGGGAGAATCCGTAAGTGTCGGCGAGGGGTTTCTTGAAGTCCTCGATGGACGCGAGCACGCCTTCCTTGATGGCAATGGACGGGACAAGAATGATGAACTTGGTGAGCTTGTATTCCTTGTAGAGTTCGTAGGCCGTGCGGAGGTAAACGAGCGTCTTGCCGGTGCCCGTCTCCATTTCGATGCAGATGTCGGAGTCCGGGGAGAGCTTGGCGTCCTTCTCGTCGATGCCGTTTTCCGCGATGACCTTGCGCTTGTTGGTCTCGATCTGTTCCGGCGTTAGGTTCGAGACGTTCGTCTGGATGCCGAAGAAGTTGGAATTGTCGAAGTTGTTCGGGGTTTGCCCGTCGAGGACTTCGACGACCGTCGCAATTGCGCGGCGCTGGTAATCCAAATCTTCGAGTTCGATCTGCATTCGGGTGGGGCGTTTTTGAAGGGAAGGCGCGGCGAAATATCGTCGTCAGCCAGTCGGGGGAGCATTCCAAACTATGAAACGGGGAGAGGGAAGCCAGATCTACTCGGGAAGCCGAGTTACGGGTGCTTGTGGTGTTGTATCTCTGAGAACGGCGGGCGTACCGCGAACCTCATGTGCGCGACTTAACGCTGAGACGATGTGTTTCGCCCGCTCCCTAATGTCGTCGAGCGTGCTGCGTCCGGTTTCCACGACAGCCACGGTGGGAGCATTGTCGCCGGTCATCACATTATGAATCTTGATCGCCGCGATTCGGTCGCGGGCCTTCTCCGTCCGGGAAGACATGATTTCCTCAAGGATTTCGAGTTTCCGCGCCTTGGTCATGCGCACCGCATCGCGCGTTTCTTTTTGAAGCTCGGCGATCCTGTTGGAAACTCCACCATTTTCAACCAGTCTGGATGCGTGCGCCGCAGCGTTCTTGCCACGGCCCGAATACCCCGCCTCCGGGTAAGCCCGTGACGCCGGGATGCCCGACGCAACCAATTCTGCGAATCGTGTTTGGCGGATGTTCATTGCGTGAGAGCATCCTCTAAAATGGATTCCGCCGCAACGGGCGCAACCCGCTGCCTTGATTTCAGACACTCGTCCCCCACTCAGCGTGGTGATCTTCATCTGCGCACAGCGGCAGGCGAAGCAGGACCATGCGCCCCTGTGCCGCCTCTGGCGCGGTGCTATCGGCCTTGCTAGCGATCACGAGACAATGCGGCCCAAGCGCAGTGAGGGCATCGCTGGGCGGACTGGCCAAGAGCGATTTTGACAACACCGGGATGGTCGAGCGCTTGATTGGCAGAACGGGTGCTTTGGTGCTGATATCGATCATGATTGGAACCTGAATGGGAAGGTTCCACCAAAGGGAAAGGGAAACGCGTATTTAGATATACGCGTTTTCTTTCCCCTTGATGGATGGCAAGGGGAAGCAAAGGGAAAACCAAAGGGAAACAACATTTTTCCTATTGGTTGGAATGCTCTGGAAGTTGAAGCCATTTGATGGCCATACCGCCGTTTCGGTTTGGTTCCGTGAAGGATAAAATCAACTTGTCACTCTCTGCTTGAATGATGGCATTGCTAGCGGTCCTATTTGAGCAACAGCGTTTTTCCATAAGTCTCTCGATCAATGCTTGGCGCTGAGTTGGTCCGACTTTGAGCGCGCCCACGACATGCGCGGAAGTCACCTTCTTTGAAGACTTCCCGCCGCTCCCAGACGGCTTGCTATCCGAAATGAAATTCTGAACCTCGTCACTATCCACGGGAAGCCATGCGGGCCTCGTGGGATCGCCTGAGCGGCGTAGAAAGTAAGACTTGGTGTAGCATCCATTGGCATCCTTCCATCCGGTTGTAGGCCTCTTGGCCACTTTCAACACCGAAAGCCCATCCGCCGCTGGTCTGAGCGTCAAGATAGCTCGCGGCACGTTGGCCATTTCACCGCCGCCGATTGCGGAATAGGTGTCGTCGGTATTCTCCCATCCATCCTTGGCCATTTTCCCCGTGTGATGAGCAAGCAATGCCGCGCACTCGTGCTGTTGGAGAATCGGCATGAGTCCAGCCCTGAGCCATTGCGAGGCGCATGCGACGATCTCGCCGCCGATGTAGGACAAGAGCGGATTGATGATTACGAGATCGGCGGGTGATTCTCTTAGCAACCGGTTGAGATGAGAGTGAAAACGCTCGCCGACATGCTCCCGGCTGAATTCCGTTCTCAGCATTCTATCGAGGGGTTCCAGGTCGCCTTCGACTAACTGCCTTCCAGTGATGGCTGCGGAATGTTCCATGAATCCCTCTCGGCATTGGCCAATAGTAGCGCCGTCGTCTTCACCCGAGAAAAGCAGGATGCGAAGCGGACGGGCGGGATGAATTCCCAGATACGGCAAACCAAGCCCCCATGCGATCGCCGCTTGAATCATGGCGACCGATTTCCCCGCACCTGCGGTGGAAATGAGGGTGAGAACATCTCCCCATCGCCCCCATCCGTCGCCTAGCAGAACGGTTTCCGGTGGAACAGCAGTGGGGAATGAATTCACGCCGACCACAATCAGGGAGCGACCCTTGCGAGTATCGTCCCCGGCCTCGATCTCTTCAAGCTGACGGAGAAAGTCGGTGATGGGTTCCCCTTGCTCGTGGGCGGCGTTCATCCTCCAGAGAAGATGCTGGCGACGTTTCGCTAGATCATACTGGCGAACAATGTCGGCGGATTTGTATAGATCCTCGGGACGGTGGTGAACCTCCTGAGCCACGTCCGCGATTTTGGCACGAAGCAAGTCCTGAGAGTTTCCTGGTTCCGACGATTGGATTAGATGAAGCAAGACTTTAGAAAATCCCTTTGCCCCGTGTGATGTGGCTTCGCGAATGAAGCTCGCCACGGGTTGCAAGTCCGGGTGGAACATCTCGGGTGAAATGTCGAGCGGCCCAACAAAGCCATGCTCCATTGCACTTGCTAGACAAATCCGGCCATTTGCCAATGCTGTCGGCTCAAGACGGACATGCGCTCCCGGCATTACATCTTGATTCTGTGGTCGTTTTTCGCCACTGGTGGCTCCTGCTTTACCGGAGAAAGAAGCCTCCGTGGTTTCGCCCTGAGTCGAGGTTGCAGCCTTGGCTCGGAGTTTTTCTTTAGAGGTTGGATTGCTCATTATCGGCATTGCTCCTTGTTGGATGATTCACGGGCGATTGCATCCAGCAGGGCCAGCACGCGGCGTGACTCCCGCGCTGGCCTTCCTGAAGGTGGAGCCTCGATGAGAAATTCGGCGGCCTTCTGTCTTTTTCTTCGGCGGCTTTTCATAGAAAGAATGTGGTTAGGAGTTGAGGAAGCCGCACGGCGATGAACGCAACGACGGCAATCGAATCGATGTTTAGAGCCTTCACCGCTTTCTCTCGTCTCCACCACTCGCCATGCTCTCAATGTATGCGGCGATGGAGTCCATCGAGAAAAGGCGCTTTCCTCTCAATTTTCCGCGCTCGCGCAGTGACGAGCTGCGAATCTTCCCATCTTCCGTTAGACGGTACAGAGTTGATTTGCAGATCCCAAAGCGGCTTTGAACCGCCCGGGCATCACCCCACTCGGGGCGGACTTGGTTTACGTTTTTTAGCGTGACGGCATTGCCAGCGGGAAGGCCGTGTTGACTTTGTGCTTGTGTGGTCGGTCTCATAACGAGACCCGCACACTATACAGGAATTTAACGGATTTACACGGGCGCAGCTACCTTACCGCCTCTTAGGATTTTCCCCTCGAAATCAATGACTTATGGAAATAACCAAAGTCCAGATTCAGGATTTCCGATATTTTCTTGGAGAACGCCTCTCGATGAGAGCGTCAAACGCTTGGCATCTTCTCCACAGCACGGGCGAGGGTTTCCCGTTCGTGGTGAGTGTATCCAGAATGCACGGCGGCGGAATCATGCCCGACGATCCGACGGCGGATTTCCTCGGACACGTCGGCATTCGCCAAGGTGGACGTGAGGGAATGGCGTAGCGCGTGGAAGCTACGGGCGTGTTGCGCTCGCTGGCCTCCCTTGGTGCCCTCCCGGACGTTTCGCCGGTCAATGCCCGCGTGTTCCATGATGGCGATGAACATGGACGAAAGGCCATGCCTGCCCCCCACCGGAGACTTGACCAGCGCCGGGAAAAGCGGCTCGGCATCAGTGCCGGGATTCCGGCCTTTCAGCCATGACACAAGGCGCGGATGCAAGGGCACTTCCAGACGCTTCTTTTTCCGGCTGGTCTTGGCCGGCATGAACGAAAGCGTCTTGCGGGTGAGGTTCACATTTCCCCATGTCAGGCGGGCACAATCGCCAAGGCGTGCCCCGGCGTAGAATCCGACAAGGATCATGCCTTGCCAATCGTCGCAACGGGCGGCGCGGGTTTCATCGTCGGCCCTTCCAGCGGGAAAGACGGCATCCTGCCAAGTGGCATCACCGGACGTGTTCACCATCTTCCCGACTTCCGCCACGGTGAAAACCTCGCGTTCGGTGGAATCATCTTCGGGGAGCCGTTCCAGCGCGGCGCAAGGGCTGGCAAGTAGCAGACCTTCCCGCATGGCTGAACGGAACATGCCCGCCACGTCAACGGCGTAGTGGTTCGCAGTCTTAGCGGTGCGGTGATTCATGGGCGTCTTGTCGGCCTTGCCAGCGGTTTCGGTCCATCCGTTGCGGATCGCGTCCCTGAATGCCCGCACGTCGGCCTTGGTGACGTTTTCGAGCTTCCCGTCGGCCTTGTCCCCCATCCATACAAGGAAGGCGTCCACATGCGCCGTGTATCGCGCCATCGTGGCTTTCTTCCCGGTGGCGGATTTCACGGCGAGCCAATCGGCGGCCCAGCTCCGCACGGTGTAGAATTTCAGCGCCTCGCCTGTCGAGACTTCACACAAGCGGGCAATCAGTTCCCGCGCCCTGGCCTCGGACAATTCGCCCTTGGCGGCAGCGGTAGCGGCTTCTGAAAGGATGATGTAGGCTTTCGATGCTTGCGCCCCGGTGGCGGTGCCTGCGGTGCATTCCAGCTCTTCCATTCGGATCGCTTCTACCATGGCCTCGGATCGCTTGGCTTTCTTCGTGGATTTCTTCAAGCGGCGGGTGGTGCCGTCGGCCTGCGGAACGTCGAAGGCGGCAATCCAGAACGGTGAACCGGGGCGTTTGATGAGGCTGGCCATGATCGTTTAAAAGTGGGGATTCTGAGTGAGAACAGGAATGGGAACGTCTTCACTGATTTTTAGTAGTTTCTTCCGTTCCCACTTTCAAGGAAAATCAAGCAACTCATTGATTTTCAATGGTTATGAAAGGAATCAGCGGTTCGAATCCGCTACGCTCCACTTTTTAAATTATCAACGTGTTTTGAGTTCAATCGCTTGCCGTTAGATGTATCAAGACCACAGGTGGGAAAATTTCCACGCAATGTTTTAAGTGGTCTTCAAGGCCCGTTAAAGACCTTGCGTGTAGCCGGTCCCTCACCTTACGCAGGAGACGCGGCTGCGCCACTAATCCCGCAGACTGATGCTGATGAGAGAGGCGAGCTTTTGGCAAATTGCGGTGAGCGACGGGTCGTCTGCGATTTCATCGAGGGTCCATGGCAGGCGGAATCGCCAATTTTCACCGCCGGAAGTTCCGGGGTGATTGATGCGCTCGTCGAGGCCGAAAAGTTCGGTGATCATCAGGGTTGCATAGCGGGAGTTAGACGCGAACAAGGCTTTGATGAAACGCAGCTGGATCCCCTCGGTGAAGAGAGGCCAAGGTCCGCCCACGGGAAGGGGAATTCCGGCAAACTCGGATAGAATGCGGAGGGCGTTGTGCGAGCCCTCGACCCACCAACCGGTTTGTTCCGTGGGATTCTGTTGGTGCTGTTGAATGACCCGCAGGCAGCCGCGCCAAATTCCATTGACTGGATCATGATCGTGAGTGGAGTAGGTGGCAAAGCTGTTATCCGGAAAGGCATTGCCGGGAGTGGGGTGGCCATCATCATTGCAGTCCCAGTGCGGAATCCGAAACCCTGCGATCCCCAAATCAGTGAGATGCGGGCGGACATATTCAGGCACCCAACCCAGGTCTTCCGCGATGATTTCCGCATCCCCCGCGGCCTCGACAATCGCTCGCAGCCGGACATCGCCATCCGCACGGTTAGCTGCCTTGTTTTCGACTGTATCATCCGGGTGCAGTGACCAGCGGGGGAGGCGGCCACCATTGATCGCCGCAGCCTGTTCGTGATTGAGGCCGATGAATTCATGGTTGCGCGTGGGGCTCCATGGGAACGCGTAAATTCGATAGAATCCCAGGATGTGATCGAGCCGGAAGATGTCGAAAAATGTCGTCACCCGTTTGATCCGCTTTTTCCACCATTGGAAATTGTTCGCCTGCATGTGATCCCACCGATAAAGAGGAATGCCCCAATTTTGGCCCCACTGTTGGAAAAACGGATCGCTCTGGCCCGCGCCCTCGGGCGGTGATCCGCCGAACCAATCGAGATGAAACTCCTCCTGCTCGAAGAATACATCGCACGAATGAAAGCTGATTCCAATCGGCACATCGCCCATGAGTTTCACCTGCCGCTCCTGTGCATAGCGCCGGACGGCTATCCACTGGCGGAAACACAGCCACTGCACGAAGGCGAAATAACCGAGCCTGTAATCCACCAGCGCCGGGTTGTTTTGCCGGAGATTTTCCAGAAATTCACGGGCTTTTTTGGGAGTGTTGCAGGTGTTCGGCCATTGATCCCATGTGAGTGTTTCGCCGTGGAGCTCTATCAGATAGCGGAAAAGCGTGTAGTCGCCCAGCCAATCTGCTTGCTCGCGTTTGAAGTGCGCGAACTCTTCAGCGAGAGGCGAGGATGAAATTTCGAACCGTGACCACGCGATTTCTAGCAGACCGCGCTTGGCCCGCCGGACGGCCGGATAATCGACTAATTTCGCCCGCATTGCATCACCCAGACGATTGCGGGCATGGTTGAGATCAGCTTCCGTTAGGTCGGGAACTTCAGTGGGATCGAGCGCCAGATAGATTGGATCGAGCGCGATGGATGAAATGGCGCTGTAGGGGCTTTCTTCTGCACCGTTCTCGTTGATGGGTAGGAGCTGGATGAAGCCGACCTTGTGCTTTGCAGCCCAATCAATCCACTCACGGAGTGCTAGGGTATCCCCAATTCCAAGATCCTTATCGCGGCGCGGCGAGAAGGCGGGGATGAGGAGTCCGGCCATGCGCTTTCCAATGGGTTTCACGGGCCGAATACTGGCACGCGATCTGCCTCCGTAAACCTCGAAATTAGAAATCTAACAATTAAACGGGATTCGATTTATTCGGTCTTGGAGGGGCTTTCGTGAACCTCTGGCCTGCTAAAATAGCGATGCTCTTAAACATAAGATCCCAGCCCGATGGTAAGGACCTTCATATCCTGCCCTCGTGTTTGCAAAAATGCCTTTGGAGTTGAGTTGTCAGATCAGGGGGGTAATGTCCGCCCGTTATTCCCATGAAGTATTTTTCGATCCTCAAAATCGTGGCGCTGTTGGCTGCCATTCTCCCTGTTTCCATTTGTGCCCAGAGTGGTGAAAGCGTCATGGTGATGGAGGCCTATTCGGGCAAAGTCCTCATCGCCTCGAATGCATCGGTCAAGCGTCCCATCGCCAGCCTGACGAAGATCGCCACCGGTGCCGTCGCCGTCGATTGGGCAACTGCCACGGGCAAAGACATCGGAGAAGTCCGGCTTACCGTGCCGCAGACGATCACGCTCGTCGGTGGCCCGAATCCAATGAATCTCCAACCAGGCGATCAACTCACTTTGCGGGACGCACTTTACTCCGCTCTGCTAGGCTCGGATAATCTCGCCGCTCTCACCATCGCGGACCATATCGGGCGAGAAATTCAGAATCGCCGCGGTGGCAGTGGCGATCCTGTGGGCACCTTCGTCGGGGAAATGAACCGACTCGCAAAAGCCATTGGGATGACGCAGACCCGCTTTGCAAATCCCCATGGGTTAGAACGCGAGGGAGCGCAGGCTTATTCGACCGCCGCGGATGTCGCCCGCATGTCGATCTATGCCATGCGCCGCAATGCCTTTAATTTTACCGTCCGCCAGCCAGAGCGTCAGATCAGCGTCACCGGACCTACCGGGAAACGCAGCTTCCACATTAAAAACACCAATGAGTTGATTGGCGAACCGGGAATTCTGGGCGTGAAAACTGGCACAACCAATGCTGCCGGACCTTGCGTGTCAGTTTGCATGGACCGCGATCCACTTGTCCGCCAGAAGCCAGATGGCACGAAGGGCGCCACGCCCCGCCGTCTAGTCGTAGTTGTTCTCAACAACCCGGATCGCTTCAACCGCGCCCGAAGCTTGATCCGGCAAGGCTGGGCTGCCTACGATCCATGGCTCGCATCTGGTGCCCCCGTGCAAGACCGCAAACGCGAGATGATCGACGTGCCAAACCCGCAATAAGCTCGGCACCTCGCGCATCTGGCCTCTCTTTCCTATCGATCAATCTAACATGAAAAGAATCGGAATTTTAAACAGCGGGGGCGATTGTCCCGGCCTGAATGCCGTCATCCATGGCGTCGTCGGCGCGGCAGATCAACTCGGTTGGGAAGTCATTGGCTTTCGCGATGGCTTCGAGGGGCTTCTCCCACCGGGTGATTATGCCGTGTTGAAGCCGAAAGATACCATCGGCATTCTCAAACTGGGTGGCACGATTCTCGGAACGACTAACAAAGGCCATTTTGCCGCGAAAGTCGGCAAGGGTGACATCGCGGAAGTTCCGCCCGAAATCGTCGCCAAGGCGAAGCGTACGATGGATCAGTTAGGGATTTCTGCTCTCGTCGTCGTCGGTGGGGACGGTTCGCTAACAACTGGCTTGCAACTCTATCGGGAAGGCTGGCCGATCATCGGTGTGCCGAAAACGATTGATAATGATCTCAGCGCTACTGCTTTCACTTTCGGTTTTGATAGCGCGGTTTCTACGGTCGTTGATGGTCTGGATCGTCTTCATACGACGGGAGAAAGTCACAAGCGTGTGATGATCTTGGAAGTTATGGGGCGCCACGCCGGATGGATCGCCCTTTGGGGGGGAATCGCAGGGGGGGCCCACGTGATTTTGCTTCCCGAAATTCCCTTTAGTTTGGAGAAAGTCGCCGAGTTCATCAAAACGCGCGATGCGCAAGGCCATCACAGCACCTTAGTCGTCGTCGCAGAAGGCGCAAAAATGCCGGACGGGGAAATCGTCACCAGCCACGCCAATGAAGGCGGCGAAGTGCGTCTCGGTGGTATCGGCGAGCAAGTCTGCGCGAGCTTGGAAAAAATGACGGGCAAGGAAAGCCGGGCCTGCACCCTCGGGCATCTCCAGCGCGGCGGCGCCCCGACATCGCTTGATCGGATTCTCGGCGTGCGCTTTGGCGTCATGGCCGCAAAACTCGCGGAGGAAGGAGCTTTTGGGCGAATGGTTAGCTATCAATCATATCACGTCGATTCCGTGCCCATCGAAGAAGCGGTTCATCAACTCCGCTTAGTCCAGCCGGACGGCGAACTCGTTTTGGCCGC
This sequence comes from Akkermansiaceae bacterium, assembly GCA_025363295.1. Lineage (GTDB taxonomy): Bacteria > Verrucomicrobiota > Verrucomicrobiia > Verrucomicrobiales > Akkermansiaceae > Luteolibacter. The sequence continues at coordinate 14,220 of JANYEC010000052.1, read as the reverse complement.
CAAAGCCGTTGGCATTTGTTTGGGAGATTGAAAAAGGTGAGAGTTTGGAGTTGAGAGTTGACAGCCAGAGGTAAGACTCGCGAACCCGTTTCCTCTTTCGCCTCAACCCAACAACTTACCATCTTCTTCCAATGTCCTCTGATCCACTCCTCCAGCTTCTCCGCCGCAAAGCCCGTTTCTCTGATCAAGAGCTCGCGGATTTGCTCTCGTCGGACAAAAGCACCGTCGCGGCCAAAGTTGCGGCTTGGGAGGCCGACGCCACGATCCTTGGCTATCACGCCGTCGTGAACCCCGAGGCCTTTGGAGACACCTCGGTTTCTGCGTTTATTGAGGTCAAAGTCACTCCAGAGCGGGGCGGCGGTTTTGACCGCTTGGCCATGCGTATCTCGCGCTTTGATCAAGTCGTTTCCTGTTATCTTGCCAGCGGGGGCTACGATTTGATGGTCGTGGCAGAAGGCTCAGATCTTCGCGAGGTTGCCCGGTTTGTTTCTGAAAAACTCAGCTCGCTCGATGGCGTTATTTCTACCGCCACTCACTTTCGACTCAAAACCTACAAAGAGAACGGCTTCCTCTTCGAACGTGAGGCCGCCACTGAGCGCCTTTCCGTTTCGCCTTGATCCTGTAAATCAAGGCTGAGCTTGGTTAGATTTACCTGCTAGAGCTTGATTAACGCGGCAATTTCTAACAAAAAATAATCCGTATTCATGGGGAGCACACGCGCCTCGCGTGTTGTCTTCGGGGCCCGGGCCCTCGCCGAAGACTGGCGTTGCTGGCCATTCCACGCGGTTTTCGACGAGGGCGTCGAAAACCACACGCGTGGGCGCGTGTGCTCCCCAAGATTTTGAACCTTCTCGACGCCGCGTTTCGATTCGGAAATGAATTCGGGCAAACGGTCTAGCAAATCAATGCGTGCAAGGATCGACGTCCGTCACTAACGGTGGGAAATGCGGTGGTGGCAGATTAGGCGGAAGATACGGCCGATCCAGTGGGTCTGGCAGAGGAGAGGAGACGATCGATGCGACTTTCGCGCTTTTGGCACTTTTCGAGCTCTTGGAGCTGGGGGATTCGTCACCACTGTTTGGGTCGAGTTTGGCAAGCAGGGCCTGCACGGCGGTGATCGACTCAGGCATCGTCGCGATGGCGCACTGAGAGACAAGGCGCATGCTGTCTGGCGCGACTGTGATCGCAGATTCTACGATGGAAACGACCAGCGGAACGTCTGCTTCACTTGTATTGATCGCCATTTTAACGATTTCACACGCACAGGTGGGATTGGCTCCCACTTCAGATTCCACGACCTCGAGAACCTTTGCAGGATCAAGTTTGATCCGCTGTTGGGCCGAGAGGGACACCTTGAGGCAATCCGCACCTTTTTCAGATTTTCCGCTTTCGCGATAAACTGCGGAAATCAAAGCAAGGCCGTTTTGAAGGTTTCCGGTCGCCATTTCAGATGGCGCACCGCCGTTGGCTCTTACTAAGACTCTACGATAGGGCGATGGCTGGCGCAAAACATTGAGATCCACCACAGACTCGACGTTGCGAGGACTGCTCGCTTCGGTGTTGAGAGTGAGCGCGTCCTGCGCTGCGTAAACGGGTTTTGCGTCGGGCAATTGGCCTTGGGCCTTGTCCACTGCCGGAACTTCGTAATTGCCCGGCAGCGCACCGTCATCGGCAAATTGTGAATTGCGACCTTCATCGAGAATCCCAGAGTTAGTGCTGGTTTCTGATGGGCGAGAGGCGCTGGCTAGATTCTGAGCAGTTAGGGGGGCTAACGAACTGAGAAAAAAGAGAGCGACCATGTGGGGGGACACGGACGTTTTCATTGGTGGGGGGGTGCGGGAAAATTCAAAACCATCAACATATCCTTGGCAATATTGTCGTGCATGAGCAAAATGGATCTAAATCGATTACCTCGTAAATTACTTATTTTCAATCGATTATGTAAGATTTTTCGTTTGATTATCCGAATAGTTAGGAAACCCAAATTATCTATAAAATTTTATGAAGTTGCAATTCCCGAGAATTTTTCGCGCTTTCTGTGAATTTGACTGGGTGTGAAAGGATGCATTCAGGACAGTTGCGGGGGCTATCAATGTGCGCGATACACAGGAGCTCTTCGCGATGATTCCAACCCCTAACCAAATTTTCGCGAGTTTTGAGCGAGGTCAAATCACTCGTGATGAAGTGCACTCGCTGATGGCCCTGCATGCGCGTGAGCTGATCCACGAGATGGAGGAAGATCACCAGAATCCGGTAAGTGCGCTGCTAGAAAATCTTTTGGCGCGGCGATGTGCCTCAAGACTGATACGGCACCACGGCGGCAGACTTTTGCGAGAGGTTTTGATTGCGCTCTCCGAAGTGTCAGATTTTCCACCCTCCCGGTATCTATGGAATGCAGCGCACCCAGAGATTCCCTTACATTGTTACTTTCGAATGCGACGCGAGCCGGTTTTTCGGATTTTGTCGATCAAGCCACACGGTGAGGGACTCGTCTTGGAAGTGGAGAATGGGAGCGCGGGCCGGGGGAAGGCGACCCGCAGGACGTTTGTTTTGAAACGCGACGAATCTTGGCACCTGAAGGTGACCGGGTAATCACGGCGTTTTGATAATGAGGAACGGCTCGATTTTTTTAAAAGAAACAGGGCCGATCCCTTCAACTCTGAGAAGGTCCTGAATCATCTTGTAAGGGCGCGCTCCGATAATCGCATCTGCGGTTTTTTCACCGATGCTTGGTATCGTCATGAGTTGGTCTCGGGCAGCGGTGTTAGTGTCGATCGCGTGGGCAGGGTCGGCTTTTAGGTGGCCTTTTGCCGCTTCAATCTCAGCAATCTCATCTCGGGCTTCCTTGCGGATTTTGGGCAGTTTTTCCCAGTCGGTCTCTCCCCAAGCGCCGCGTCCCGAGCGGGCGGCGGTAAGTTCCAGATCGGCGAGTTGCGCTTTCCACTCGTTACCGGCTATGCCTGACGGCAATTGACGGACCACTCCAAACGCTCGTGCGAGGCCTTGAGTAACTAGCCACTCGGAAAGATTCTTGCCATCAGCGGTCTCCACAAATCCATAAATCCTGCTGAAACGCCCATCGCCCCGGCCATCGGCAAAGCTGGTATAGACCGTAAATGGCTTCGACAGTTGCTTGCAGGTCTCTGCTTTCGCTGCTTCACCGAAAGTTTTCGCCGTCAAAATATCGTCGATCCCAAAATAGCGGCGTTGGTCTCTCAGGCGGCGCGCATTGGAATCATCGCCTTGCAAATGGATTTCGATGCAGTCGGCACCATAAAGTCGGATGGTCTGCACCTTTCCGTCCGGGAGTCGAACCGAGAAGCTGTCGCCATCTGCCCACTCGCTAGGAATCAGCACGCAGTTCGATAATTTCGTGATTTCCGCGCCCGTTAAAAGGGGTGCAATCGCCAGAAATAGAAGAGGGAAAATTTTTCTCACGAGGTGACAGTAGCTGGTTTAGTACGATTCCACAAGCGCGGGGCCAGAGTCACACATGCAACGAAAAGTCCAGCGGCCAGTCCCCACCAGACGCCGATCGCACCAAGGTGATCGCCAAATGCCAAGCTCGCGCTGATCGGAAGCCCGACTAGCCAGTAAGCCGCGAATCCCATCAGCGCCGGGATTCGTGCATCCCTCAGACCCCGCAGCATCGCGGACGAAATGACCTGGATGCTATCGAAAAGTTGGAAAACACCCACGATCACAAGGAGCGAGCCCGTGAGCGCGATCACCTCCGGCGCACTGATGAAAAGGGATGCAAGAATTTTTCCAAAAATCAAAAATGTGGCAGCGCCCAGTAGTGAATATCCCGCGCCTAGCAGCCAACCCGAGATCGCAATTTCTCGTAAGCGCGAGGTTTCACCTGCCCCGTAAGCCTCACCCATTCTAACGGTGAGCGCCATTGAAAGGCCGAGTGGCATCATGAATGCAGTCGCTGCTAGAGTGATGGCAATTTGATGGGCAGCCATGGCCGTGGCACCGAAACGGCCCATGATGAGACCTGCTGTTGAAAATGCCGTCACCTCACAGACCATCTGAATACTTGAGGGGAAACCGATTGCTAACAGCCGCCTGAGATCCTCAAAATCCGCCATGCGCAACCACCGATAAGGAACCCATTCGCGCAAACCCTTGGCATGGAGCAGCCAGAAGATCATCACTAACAAAATGGCGCTGCGGGAGATCAAAGTCGCCCACGCAGCTCCCTCAAATCCCATCGGCGGGCACCCCAAATTGCCATAAATCATCACCCAATTCAGCACCACGTTGAGGCCCACTCCGCCGAGAAAAATCCAAAACGGCGGCCACGGTCGCATCAGCGCGTCTGCATGGTTTTTCAAAGCAATCGACGCCAGCGCGGGAATCACTGAAACCATGATCACGCGAAAAAATACCGTGGTGCGTGCCGTGACGTCCTCGGGTTGACCAAAAATTCCTAAGTGATAGGAAATCACCCAAGCCACTGCGGCAATCAACAACCCCAGCGCTAGCGCCAGATATAAACCGTGCCGACAGCTCCCACGAGCCCGCGCCGCGTCGCCTGCACCACGGGAGTTCGACGTCAAAACCGAAATGCCCGTGAGCAGCCCGATTCCAAACACGAAGGGCACGTGAAACAGCGAATTGGCAAAGGTTAGTGCCGCCAAATCCTTCACGCCCAACCGGCCGACCATCACTGTGTCCACCACACCCATCAACATCTGGCTGAACTGCCCGATCATTAAGGGTAGCGCCAGACGCAGGGTCATCCGGGATTCGTCAATTAAATGCATTCGTGGGCCGCTGTGTCGTTTCAGAGCCATGATTTGTCCATGAGATTGTCTTTGTGAAAAATTTGAGCCAATCGCCGACATTTTACGATTGCCCTCCAGTCCGGACTTGCTACACCTCGCGTGTCTCCCTTTCGAATGCTCGTTTGAGCACTTGTGAGGCGGTGACATTGTAATGCCTCGGTAGCTCAGTTGGTAGAGCAGTTGACTCTTAATCAATTGGTCCTTGGTTCGAATCCAAGCCGGGGTACTTCACTCAGAATAAAAGACTTAGGGGGCTGAAAAGCTTCCTTTTTTGTGGCCTGAAAACTTCTTCTTCCGGCAGTTTTCCGGCAGTTTCGAACCGAACCTTCCCAGTCTGGATTTCATTTTGAGTCTCTTGGACACCAAGTCCCTCATGGCGGTGTGTGCCGGTTCCAAGTGTTCCCTCGCCGCTTGAACCCGGTTCCCACCGCTTGGGCCTACCATCACGACCCACGGATTCTGCCTCGCATGAACGACTACGCTTGGGTAGGGTTCCGGTTCCTGCTCCACGGTTACTCCGAGCACTGGCCTGACCGGGAACTGGACGGAGTGCTCTTGGATCCCTTCTACCGGGAGCACGGGTGGTGTGTGATCGGAGGAACATCCTTCTAATTCGAGTCGGAAGGCTTGGTCCGGATGTTCAATCTGTCGCCGATGACTCCCGAAGGGCATCCCGAGCAAGTCTTCCGCGGGGGTTGAAATCCGGGATGATCGGCGCAAGTCACTAAGCAGTATGGTATTGCAAAGAACTGACAGTTTTGCAGCCATACCGCCAACTCCTAAGACGCGCTCGCGTACGTATTGATTCGGGTTTTACAGGAAGAGCCTTTTGGATGAGGATCATTACGAATGACTTGCGCGGTTGATCTATCAGGAAAATTGTTCAATTCATGCTCTGGCTACTCTCTCGGAGTTTTAACCAGACACCCCGGCTCGCGGACAAAACAAAGGCCGCGCCGATCACGTCGGTGCGGCCCCGGCGTTGACACAAGAACGCTCTACGGTTCCGGCTGTGCGGTATTTGGTCATCGTGTAGTCCAGCGACCCGGTCCGGAACTGTTCCTCTTCCGACTACGACGCACGTCGAGTCCACTGCGACTCTGGCTGCACTGACGTCATTGGACGTCAGTGCAGCCATCCAGGCGCGTTTCATCATCATGTTGAGCGGTGACTGAAATAGCTTTAAATCGCATTAATTTCACTTATTGCATTTATTTCAGATGGGTGCCATCTTGTCCCCGTCATGAGCACGACCCTAGAAGCATCTCGTCTGAGCCCAAGCGATCAGGGCGCACTGCGCAGCCTGCTGGATGCGCTGCACGGTCCCAGCCATCCCACCAACGCGACGATCACCGTAGGAAATAGGCCGATTTCACTGCCGTCCCTCGCGCTTGGACTCGTCACCGAACTGGTGGAACACCTTGCCGCAGGCCGCTCAGTCACGGTCCTGAGTGGCGAGGAAGAGATTTCGCCACGGGAAGCGGCGGAGTTTCTGGGGGTGTCCCGGCCCTTCGCCTCCAGGCTGTTCGATGAGGGACAGATCCCGAGCCGCCGCGTGGGCACCCACCGTCGGGCCTTCGTCAAGGACGTGCTTGCCTACCGGGAACGCCAGCATGTCGCACGGCTCACCGCATTGGATGAACTCGCAGCTGAAGGCCAACGACTCAACCTAGGATACTGAATCCGCATGAGTCCCCCCGTTGTCGTCCTTGATGCCTGCACGCTCTACCCGGCGGCATTGCGCGACGTTCTGATGCGGCTGGCGCTTCACCAACTCATTCTCGCCCGCTGGACGGATGCCATTCACGACGAGTGGATCGAGGCGGTGCTCCGCGACCGGTCGGATCTCACCCGTGAGCGACTCCAACGGACCCGTGAGCTGATGGATCTTCATGCGGAGGGCAGCCTGGTCACCGGTTACGAGCGGAGGATGCAAGACCTCGAACTCCCCGATGTGGACGACCGCCATGTGCTGGCCGCCGCCATCGAAGCCGAGGCTGGCATAATTCTCACATGGAACTTGAGGGACTTCCCCGAAGCCGTGCTTGTCTGTCATGGCCTCCGTGCGGCAACCCCGGACGAGCTGCTCGCCGGACTCATCGAAGACCACCAGGAAAGGATGATCGCTGTGTTTCGCGAGGCTCGCCTCAGCTTGAAACAGCCGCCGCCGAATATCTCGCAACCCTGCGTAACCAAGCTCTCACGCGCACCTGCGCCCTGCTCGAACACTGCCTCCTCGAATTCTGACGTCGCCATGCTCAACCCGGCCACCAAGCAACAGAACGACGCCATTCGCACCCACCTCCGCTCCAACAACTACGCCGTCCTAGACATCCCCGCGTCACACCTCAATGACCCGGTATCTCTCGGGGCGTTCCTCTATAACCTCGCGAGGAAGCTCGTCACCAAGGCGCAGGCGGAGGACATCCGGGATGGGTTCGATACTCAGAAATCCCAAGAAAAAGATGACTTAAACTATGGCCCGCGACCATGCGCGAGGTTGTTCGGCGTTATCTAATTACCCTGACCCCGACACCAAGAACTCCTCCCCAAGAAGAATTGGTGTGGAAAACTCCTGATAAAAAGTGCCACCCCTCGCCTTACTCTCGGCTCTGTTCGGGCTGTCACGGACGCCCATTCATTTTGATGAACAACGGGTTGGCTGATTCCTCGCTCCCAGGCAATCCGCAAACCTAAGAGTTTTCCACACCGATCATTCCTCAGTCCACCGGCAGCGGCGCGTCATACGGCAGCTTGTAGTGGAGGAAGACGTCGCGCGTCCGGTTGTAGATGTCCACCTCGCTCATCCCGGCGCGCTCCATCATCATGTTGAGCGGGACGAAGTTTTTCTTGATGAAGTTGATCAGGTCCATCGGGTCGTATTCGGCGGCGGCGTTGTTGCTGGCATACAAGTGCTAGACGTGGGTCAACGCCGACCCCAGATCAAATCCGGTCATCCGACCTCGTATGGCAATCCTTGTTGTCAGCCTTTGCCAAATCCGAGAGCATCAACCAGCAGCATGAGCGCCCACCTCTCAAATTCCCTCGTCCTCGACGGCTACCGCTTGATCCGTTTCCTCGGCCAGGGTGGCTTCGGTGAGGTCTGGTTGTGTCGTTCCGAGTCCATGGGCGATTACCGGGCGCTCAAGTTCATCCCGACCAGCCATGCCGATCGGCTGGAAAAGGAATACGAGGCGCTGCTTCATTTCCGGAAGGCAGCGGCCCGGCTGCGCTCGCCTCATCTGGTGGCGATCGAGCACGTGGGTCACAGTGATGCGGGCCTCTACTACGTGATGCCATTGGCAGACGGCAGCGGAGTAGCGGATCCGGCGGACCCGGCGTGGATGCCGGTGAGTCTGACGACGATGATCCAAGGACGGTCCGAAATGCCGACGTGGTTCTCCAGCCAGGAAATCATCGCGCTGATTTTACCGATTCTCGAAGCCTTGCAAACCTTGTCGGACGCCGGGCTCGTGCATCGCGACGTGAAGCCGGAGAACATCCTCTTCTTCAACGGACAACCCTGCTTGGGAGATATCAGCCTGCTCGGTGTGGATGCATCCATCATCACCCGGCGGGGGACGCCTGGATACTGCACGCCCTCTTGGTACGTCGGCGGTCTTCCTGACATGTATGGCGTCGCGGCCACGTTGTTCACCGTGCTCACCGGCAACTCTCCCGACCGGATGGGACGCGCAGCTTTCTGCTGGCCACCGCAGGGCGAGGCGACGCTATCGGCTGAAGAACGGACCGAGTGGAAACGGCTGCATGGCGTGATCCGCCGGGCCACGGAGGAAAAGGTGGCTGAGCGCTTCGTTGATTTCAGGACGATGGCGCGGGTTCTTTCAAGCAGCGCTTCGGTCATGCCTCCGCCCTTGTCTCCACAACCGGAGCCCAAGCGAGCGAACGATAATCGCAAACTCAAACCGAAAACGATCTTCGGCTCACCGGCGATGATCACTGTAGCGATGATGATTTTCGGAACTTGGCTGTATGGTTTTTTGAATATGGCGCCGTCAGACAGCGGAAATCCGCGAGCCCCAGCGTCCAACCATGTCCGCCCGTCAAATGAACCCGATCCATTAACCACCAAGCAGTTTAAATTGGTCGATGCTGGCGGACAGTTCGAATCACTCCGAGATAAGATCATCAGTCAGCTTGGGGTCATTATCTCTCAGCGTGCACCTGATAAATCGGCTCCAAAGCGCCTCGACCCTGCCGCTTACGGGAAGAGTTCGGCCATCATCAAGTCATTCAAGGCGAGAGACTATCCTGCTTGTCTGGAATCATTTGATGCGATGCATGCCGCCGAAGGTATTTCGACCCCTGAGCCGGAGGCCGTGCTCTTCCGCAGTTTGTTACTGAACAAATTGGGACGCAACGACGACGCGGAGCAGGAACTCGCCAAGCTGGACCACCTCGCGCCCGAACCATCTGCGGATGACGGTGAATCCATGGAAAGACTGCGGACTCGATTGGTGCTCTGGGAAGCGCTGGGCGGCTATGACGAGGGGGCTCGTCAAGCGACGAAGACTCTAGCAACCGTTCTTGGCAATCCTACTGGCTGGAAAGCGGGGACTCTTGAGCAAGTGTACCAGATGAGGGCAAGGATGCTCATCTTGTCCGGTGATTACGCGGCCGCATTCGCCGATGAAAAATCCGCCATAGCCCTACCGCTGCCGAATACGGTATCAGGTGTCTCGCAAAGCGTTCTCAAACTAACCGAGGCCCAGACGCGCCAATCTCACCTCAACACGATGGTCATGCAGTGGGAATTGCTGGAGCAGGAGTTTCCGGAATACGCTGCCTATCTGGAGAGCAAGGGATCACCCGAACCCCAGCCGGATCGGAGAGATCTTCGCGACGTGGATTGAGCGCGCCTCCGGGCGATTCAGGCAGCCGGCAGCTCGCCCCGAAAAATAATTTCACTTTCCGGGGGAGATTTCCCGCGTGGCTCCGAATGAGAGGGCAGACGCGGGTCAGCGTCTTCAACTAGCCTTCCAGAATGGATGTGGATTGCACTCTCAGCAGTTCCAACCGGCGGGGCCGCTTGAGGGCACTTGCCGGTCGCACTGGCCGGGATTTCCCGGCATTACAAAGAAAAAAACAAAATCAATACCACCATGAAAAAGAAACTAATCATCGGCTCTATCATCGCAGCCATCACCGCGTCCGCCGCCTACGCGGGCTTCAAATGCAGCTCATGCAATGGCACAGGATGGAATGGCCAAGTGAAATGCTTTATGTGCGGAGGCGACGGCGAAACAGGCAACTAACTATCTACGACCAGCCGGAAGGTCCGATCCCTTCCGGCTTGCAAAACCTTCAACACCCATTCCCAGCCTATATTCAAATGAAAATGTCCATCATCATAATCGCCGTTGCCGTCACTACCTTGAGCTGCGGCGAGAGCAAAAAAGAACGTGCCCAGCGAGATTCCGCCGCCGCAGACCGCTGGACTGTTTTGGAGTATCAGAGACAAGATAACATCCAACGACAGAAAGACCGGGATCAACAAACCATAGACACGGGAGCCAAGGTTCTCGACATCATCACCCGTTAGGAGCAGATTGAGTACGATGATGACGCTCTACTCGAAAACTTTATGACACCGTTTAAAAACATTACCCGCCGCCAGTGGATTTTTACCTCCATGGCGATTTTATTTTCCGCTGGAGTCGCCTTCGCCGCCATCTGTCAGACCTGCCAAGGTTCCGGCATTTCATCAACCCCATGCGGATTGTGCAAGGGCACAGGACTTTATGGTCAGATGAAATGCCCCACCTGCAAGGGCAAGCGATTCCAGAATTGCGCCGTCTGCGGTGGTGCCGGCAAAAACTGAACAGAAGAGCCGCACGGAATTGCGCTTCTCCGGTCACCCGGTCACAGCCAGTCTTTATCACAAAACACTCTCATCATGGCTGCCCAATTTCCACCTACCTCGATCAACCTACTCTCCAAGCTCAAGGCCGGCGGAGAAGAGGGGATCTGGCAAGTCTCCTGGAAACGCTTCCTCGAACTCTACCACGAACCTATCGAGGTGATTGTGCGCTCCTGCTACCGTCACCACACCGGTGGCCACGAACCGTCGTCCGGCTTCATTGAGGATGCAGTGGCCAACACCGTCGCCATTTTCTTCGAACGCGGGCAATACGGTTTCGACAAGAGCAAGGGGCGATTGCGCTCCTACCTCCGCGTTCTAGCCAACGCCCGCGTCGTGGATCTTCTCCGCAAGGAGCGCCCCATCGACCAGCGGCCGCTGGATGACGCCACCCAGGCGAGCCTCCCGGCAGAATCACCCGGAGAATCCGAAGCCTTTGGCCGTTCGCTGCTTGCCTCTCTGGTCGAAGACCTCCGCGCCAGCATCCCATTGCGCCAGTTTGAAGTGTTCGAGCGGGTTAAACTCAAGCACCAGTCGCCGCAGTTTGTCGCCGAGGATCTCGGCATCCAACGGGCGATGATCGACCGCAATATCCACAAGGCGATGACCGCACTGCGCCAGCTCGCCTCCCAACCCGAATACCAAGAAGAATTCTACCAATGAAAGCCATTGCCTTGCTCACTCGCTCCAGCGAAGCCGATCTAACTCCCGAGGAAGACGCCCAGCTCACCCGGGAACTCGCCGACGCGTATCACATGGACGAGGCCGCCGCCACCAGCCGCGATGTCCAGCGCATCGCCGAAAAGGTGCGGGCGCGGTTGGCCACTCCACCTATCGATCCTCCGGTCGGTGTGTAGCGGTGCTTCTATGACCGTCGCTCGATGCAGCCCCCTAGAAACAATTTCCCAGCTTGACAGTATATCCCTTTAAGTAGATACATTGCGGAATGAAAACGAAGATTTTTAAAAGCGGAAATTCACTTGCCGTCAGGTTGCCAAAGGCGCTGGAACTCACATGCGGCCCGGTTTCCATCCATCGTGAAGGTGGCAAAATCATCATCGAGCAAGTGACCGAAAACGGCTGGCCAGATGGTTTTTTTGAAAGTGTGCGCATTTCCCGCCAGGACTTCGGGCGCGAAAAAATCACCTACGTGGAGAAAGCCCTTTGAAGCGAATTCTCGATACCAACGTCTGCATTGACGTCCTGCGTGGTCGCAAAAAAGTCGTCGATCAACTGGCGGCTTGCCGTCCACAAGACTGCTACATTTCGGTCGTCACTGAGTTCGAGTTATTCCAAGGCGCGGACCGGGCACCGCCGGAACATCGTGACGAAGAACGCTCCAAAGTTTTACGCTTCGTTGGTTCCTTGCAAATTCTGCCCTTCGATTCCGCCTGCGCCCGGATCGCCGCCCGCCTCAATGCAGACCTCCTCAACCAAGGAACACCTGTGAGCATTACCGATGTCTTTATTGCCGCCACCGGTCTCCGCCATCGACGGGCCGTCGTTACCAACAACACCAAAGTCTTCCGCCGCATCGAAGGATTAAACCTTGAAGATTGGCGTTGAAAATACCGAGTATCAACACGTCATCCTAGAAAACGCCCCATCCGCCCTCATCCATCATCTTCCTCTCACAGACTGACCTCACCTCGAATGTGGACGACACCGCCTGCCCTGTCTGCCAAACGTCCGTTGACGTCCCCTACGTTCACAAGATCGACAATCGGGAATCGCTGGACCGCCTGCTTGCCGGCGCGCTGAACACCGCATCCTGTCTAACCTGCGGCACCACCGTCATTGCGGAATATCCCGTTTACATCGACTTCCCCGAACCCGGCGTCCCCTTCTTAAGCTACGCCCCTCTATCACTGCTCGAAGACGATAGCGTCTGTGAAATGCTCAACGAGAATGAATGCTACCGTCACCTCTGCTACTCCCTCGACGAACTTGCCCGCTAAGTCCGGGCCAGGCTCCAACTTCACCATTTTCAGTTCACCTGTAGTGCAGAAAGAAGAAGGAGATAAAGCTTCCATCAAAAAATTATTGAATCATGAACAATCCATCGAAAGCATCGGCAAGAGCCATCGCCTTGTCAATCGTTTGCGTAGTTTGTCGCAGCACCGATTATCGGTGTTTGCGAACCGTGAATTCCACAATTCTCTCGCTGGCATTTCCCAGATGGCAATGCTGATCCTTGTATGATTACAGATCTGAAGGCAAGATGTCAGTTTGCGCCTGAACCAAAAATCTTGTCTCTCCATATATCCCTGAAAACCACTCTTACTGAACCACCCAATATGTCATCATCTAGCAATACACTTTCTCAAAAATACCCCGACGAAATGCGTCGGTTCGATGAACTCCTTGAAGACCTTAAAAAAAGTCTTCCGTTAGAAAGACCTGTGATCCTTCGAAAAGACGGCCAAAACTACCAAGCTATCGACGAGATATTCACCCGCATCAAGCGGGCCAGGGGCGAATTTGACGCGTTGCTCTTCTTTGCTGTCTGTTTTGGCATGCTTAAAAGTGGCAAATCGACCCTTGTAAACCTTTTTGCTGGCAGGCCGGAAGTTTCGCCCACCCGCTTCGGTTTAGATACCACTCTCCGCCCGTGTTTAATTCTCGCAGGAGAAGAAGATCAAATTTCAATATTCGATTTAAAAGATTCCAGCAAAAGGGGGGCGGATTCAGATTTCGAGCGGAAATGCTTCAATGCAGTGATTGATCACTTGAGGGGCATCATCAACGACGAAGCGGAACTGTCGGCAAAGCATCATGTGAGTGTCAAAAAATATAGATTCAGTTCGGACACCATCTTCAAGGCGCTTTGCACGAAGGAGGGATTAAGCGGGGAAAAGCCACTAATCACGGTAATCCGGCTTAAGGAATCTAGCGAACTTTTGAAGCATGATGTCGCACTCCTTGATGTTCCAGGAATAGACAGCAACCAAGCGGACATCGGCAGTTATGTGTCTCTACTTGAACGATGTGATCTTCTCCTGTTCATTCAATCAACGGTTTCTGCTCTCAACCACGAGGCAACGACACTCCTGCAAAGCCTCGTTGAAAGGAGCAAAAACTCTCCAATTTGGCTGATCCAAAACCGATTTCAGGCGCAGGGTTGGAGGAATCAGAATAAACTTGATGAGCAGGATACTAAGCTGGTCGATAGCACAAAGCGTGAACTCGCAGGAGATTTGAGGGTCGAATCACAACACATCCTTGCGCATCAAGTCAATCTAGGCAAGGCATACGATGCCCGCCTCAATCGGGGAGATCTTGCTGAAGGCGCGGATGCCATAAAGTTACTAAATGAATCCGGATTCCCGGAGGTGGAGGCCGAATTGCTCGATAGAATTACCGAAAGCCGACTCGACATCCAGCTTTCAAACTGCCTCAGTCAGTTCGACAAGGCAATTAAGTCTGGGCATGGAGATATGAGGGAGCTGGAGTTATGGTTGAGAAGGCAAATTGTTGAGCTTTATGACTTCCGCAATGAATTCGACAGATTACTCAAGGCGATTGAAAGTGGACACTCTGTATTGC
>JANYEC010000023.1 GCA_025363295.1 Akkermansiaceae bacterium | reverse complement strand
AGACAAAATCATGTGGAACCAGCCCACGTATATCAGCATACCCGTCTGCGCGAAATCGCATCACCCGCCCCGCTCCTCGTTTCTACTCTATTGTTACTAATCCAAATCGAACCCATCAAAATGATAGGAAAAAAGAACTATGCCTACTTGACAAACTCTCAGCCATATCAACGTATATGCTTCATGACAGGCTTTTCATCCGTCCCACTAAAAATTCTTCAATCGGATGATCCGAACACAAGCCGATAGCACGCACGTAAGCTTCGCGGGCCTCGGATCCCCGGCACAATTCTGCTAGGAGATGCGCTCGCGCCGCCCAGTATGGCTGGTGGGAAATCATGGCGTCCGCCGGAAGCGCATCCAGAAGGGCGAGGCCCGTTGCGGGGCCGTTCACTTTGGAAACGGCAATGGCTTGACCGATCCGCGCACCGACAGCGAACGTGTGTTCACAGTGCTCTTTGTAAAGCATCACAATGGCCTCCCATTGAATTTCTCCAGTGATGGCGCGGGCGGCATGGACGGACTGGATGGCCGCCTCTAACTGGTATCTCCCCGGCATCCGATGGCGGGCCGCGCGATGCAAGATCGCCTCCGCTTCCTCACGGAGAGCGTCGTCCCGGAGCGTGGTGTCCTGCTCGGTCAAAGCCACGTATTTTCCAGCGGAAGTTCGTGCGACATGGCCGCCTGGATGTGCAGTAGGAGGGCTAACAGTCCGAGAGTTTCGGGTTCGTCCGGGAGAAGATGAGCCAAGACACGTGCGAGCCACAGGGATTCATCTGCGAGTCCGGTGGTGAAGGCGGCATAGATCGCATCGTTCACAAAACCTATCCGCTGCGGCCACTCGTCCCGACCGGGCACGGAAAAGGGAATGCCGGCATCGCGAATTTTTACCTTCGCACGAACGAGGCGCTGACTCATCGCAGCCGGGGACGTTAGAAATACACTTGCGATTTTTTCCGCATCGATACCCAGCACAGTTTGCATCATCAGCGGTGCGCGGGCCGCAGGGTCGATGGCTGGATGGGCGCAGACGAAAAGCAGCTTCAGTCGCTCCTTCGGAAAATTGTGTCCGGCATCGATCACAAGCCGCGCGGTCTCCATGGCGTGGGAGAGCGCATCCATCGATTCAGTTCGGGTTCGGTTTCGCCGCTGCCCGTCCACCCGCTTGCGGCGGGCGGTGGTGAGCAGCCAAGCTTCGGGTTTTGCCGGCACGCCCTCCACTGGCCATTGTTTCAAGGCCGCGATAAAAGCGTCTGATAGAGCATCCTCTGCCGCGGCGTCAGCGTAGGGCGCACTTCCACTGAAGCATAGATGGCGGCGGGGCAGCGCGCCGCCCACTCCAATGCGGCGTCTAGGTCCGGCACGTCGATGACGAAGAAGCCAGCTAACATTTCCTTCGCCTCGGCATACGGTCCATCCTGCACTTCCCGCTTACCATCGCGGATGCGGAGAGTGGTGGCGGTGGAGGGCGGTTGAAGGCCCGCACCGCTGACCATGACGCCAGATTGGGCGACACTCCCCGCGTAGGCACCCCACGCGGCCCAGTAGGCGGGAGAATTTTCAGGATCTTCGCGTAGGGCAAAGTCGGTGACAGATTCGGTGAATGAGAGCATGTATTCCATCGTGATGTTTGTTTGTGTTTGGTTTAAACAAGGGAAGATCCCCGGCATATTGGTATGTCGTTTTAGATTTCCCCTATTCGACATTGGTGAGAAAATTTGTCGCAGATTTTAAGATCGCGTTTTCAGGAGACTCACAACCTTTGGATGATCCTCTCGATCTGCACGCGGTGGATGCCCATGTGCACCCCTACAAGCGCGTACCACGCAAACGCATCGAGCGGGCCAAACCATGGATGGGCATACTTCACGCGCGTTTTCAAATCGGTTACGGCGGCTGCTGCGGCGAGCACGGAATCGCAGGATTTTTCATATTCATTGATGACGGCGGAGCTTACCTCCGGGTCTGGCTTCACGGTGGCCGTACTGGCCGTGCCTTCTGGAACGATCCCCTTTCCTAAAGCCACAAGAATTTCTTTAATCGCCAAATTCACAATCCGAAGGTGATCCAGGGTCATCAGAACGGACCAATAGCGGCTGCTGTCTTCGAGTCCAGGCGGGCGACGGATGAGGACTCGCTTTTCTAACGACTTTTCTTCAATGGATGCGATCAACTGTTGGATCGCCTTACGTTCTCGGACGATGCGGTTGTTGAAGCGATCTCGATTTCCCGTCAGGCACCGAAAACCAAATACCATCCGCCCGCCCAAGAGTTCGATTGCGGGCAATCCCGCGCCGGGCGGGGCGAGCTGCGGCTCATCCGTGACGTCCATGATGGGACAAGTCTCTCCCTTTACTTGCATCACGCAAGTATTTTTACTTTTGTTATGCAAGTAATTTATGTAAGTGTGCCACATGCCGAAAGTAGCAGCAACCCAATCTAAAAAGCCAGAAAGCATGAAACTCCGCTCGCCGTGCCCGGTTGCTTTCATGCTCGATATCATGGGCGATCGCTGGACGCTGTTAGTGATCCGCGATCTATTTTTTGGCCGCTCGCGTTTTAAGGATTTCACCGCCTCGCCGGAAGGCATTCCGACGAATATCTTGAGCAACCGTCTGGAGCGCCTGTTGAAACACGGTCTCGCCGAGCGGATTCCCACCGAGGATGGCGGCAAGCGCTTCGCTTATTACCTAACGGAAAAAGGCCGCTCACTCAGGCCGATTCTGGAGGCGATGCGGGATTGGGGATTGAAGTGGGAAACGAACACCCGCGTCCATTTCAAGTAGGCATGACTGGGAAATTCAACCAACTGCGGCCCTTCCTGCCGCTTCTCCGGTGGCGAAGCAGGTGCCCATAACACGGATAGATGCTTGGGCCTCGTGATCTGCCGAGATGCAACGACCAGCGACCCAGAGATCATGAATTCCTAACGGGCGCAAGCAACGTACCGGAATTCCCGTAGGGCGGTTGCCTTTGGGGTAACGGAGTTTAGGGCCTTTCGCATCCTCGCGGAATTCCATCGGCCAAGTGGCAAGAGCGATTTCATCGTCAAAACGCTTGCCTGCAAGCACATCCGTGCCGGTGAGTGTGTATTCCCCGATCCATCTGCGGCTCTCACGGATGCCCGCGCGCACCGGCCAATGGCTGATATAGGCATCCTGCCAGGATTCCGAGCGCGCGCATAGCCAGCGCAGGACTTGCGTGGCGATTCGGCGCCCCCGGACCTCAAGATCAGTTAGACATGCGGTATCGAGAGGATTGAAAATCGAAACACCATCGCTGCCTGCTAGATCGATGCTGCCGAAAATCTCTCCCGCCCTCCCAGATGCACGGAACGAAATTCCGAGTGCATCTGCCGGAATGTGGCCGCCGCGTATGCCTTCCACGATCAGTCCAGCGGTGTGCAGTCGGGATTCCTCTGACATCGATGCAGCGCTATGAACGCCGAAAACGTATGCCGGACGTTGCAACCTCGGGCTTTCCGACATCACCGAGCCGCCGCCTAACAAACCTGCGACGACTGCGTCACCCGAAGAATCTATCAGCTTTCTCGCATCCACCCGATCGATGCCCGCTCGCCCGCAGAGTTGGATTTCCCAATGCTCATCCTTTCGCGACACGCCGCTGACTTCCGAGTGCAAGCGAAGTTCGAGCGATGGCTCTGCGGCGATGAGTTCATCCGCAATGCGCACAAAGTCCACGGGATGCTGCGGTAAAACATCAACCCGCCCCATTCGCAACGGGCCGACGCCGGTCGCGTGGATCATGAGTCCGGCGATTTCCGAAGCGAAACCCGGATTGGCGATGACGGCTCCGGGTTCGGTCCGCAATAGATATAGTCCGCAAAAAGTATGGACCAGCGAGGCCGTGCCCATGCCACCGGTAAATCCGTGCCGGTCGATGAGTAATGTGCGGGCACCTGTTCTTGCGGCGGTCACTGCGGCGGCTATCCCTGCGCTACCGCCACCGATCACGGCGAGATCAAACAATCCGCGCGGCGGCTTCATGAAGTCTTTCCGGCGATCAGCGCCGCCAAGGTAATCGGAGTTGCTAAATTCGCTTTCGTTAGATCTTCAGGACCGAGTTCAATGTGCCAGCGGTCTTCCACAGCGACGACTAATTGCATCACCGCCATGGAGTCTAATCCTGCACCTGCTAGATCTCCGCCTTCGGGGAAATCCCAATCCAATTCAAGGACACCTTCGTCGTTTAACCAGTCGATCAACTCCGTCGGGTTCGGTGATGTTTTCTTAGATACTTCCATGTGCAAAAACGGTGCGACGAGGCCCCCTGATTCATCAAGCGGAAATATCGCTTAAATTTTAGGCGGCGTGAATTTTACTTTTTTAAAACTCCACCTCACCGCCAAGCACCGCCACCTCGATGGAACCGCTATGGCGTGCGGCAAGGGCCGCACGAAGGCTTTCCGCATGGTCGGGCTCACCGTGGACAAGCCAAACACGCTGTTTCGGGCCGCTCATTCGATCAAAGTAAGCGAGTAATTCCGAGTGATCTGCATGGCCGGAAAAGGAATCGATGATCTCAATTTTTGCGCGCACTTTGTAGCGACCGCCGAGAATGGGCACTTCCGATTCATGGTCACGGATCTTGCGACCCAGGGTGTTATCCGCACAGTAACCGACGAAGAGCACCGTCGTTTTCGGGTTACTAATGTTGTTCTTCAAGTGATGCAGGATACGCCCCGCCTCGCACATGCCGGAAGCGGAGATGATGATGGCCACGCCGTGAATATCATTCAAGGCCTTCGATCCAGTGACCGAGCGAACAAGTGTTAGATTATCGAAACCGAATGGATTTTCCCGCTCAAACAAGGACTGATAGACTTCCTCATTAAAGGCATCCGGGTGAAGCCGATAGATCTCAGTAGCGCTAACTGCGAGAGGACTGTCCACATAGACGGGGACACTGGGAATTTCCCCGCTTTCAAACAACTCGTGGAGCACGAAGAGGATCTGCTGCGTGCGCTCGACCGCGAATGCGGGGATCAGGATCTTTCCACCGCGTTTCACGGCGTCTCGGATGATTTCGGCAAAGTGTTCACCGACGCCCGGAGGTGCCTCGTGCTCGCGCCCACCGTAGGTACTTTCCATTAACAGAAAATCGACATCAGGCACGGGCACTGGATCACGCAGGACTTCGTTTCCACCGCGTCCGACATCGCCGGAAAAGAGGAAACGTTTCTTTTTTCCATCTGCCTGGTCACTGATTTCCAACAGCACTTGGGCGCTGCCGAGAATATGGCCAGCATCGATGAAACGAACGACGACACCCTCCGCCACTTGCAGGGGGCGATCATAGTTTACGCTCACGAACTGGCGCAGACAGAGTTCCGCCTCGTGCTCGGTGTAGAGTGGCTCAGCGGGTTCGAGTCCGTCTTTTTTTCGATGTTTGTTCAGCCAATCAATATCGCCCTCCTGAATCCGCGCAGAGTCCGCGAGCATGATCTGACAGAGATCCCGGGTTGCGTGAGTGGCATAGATGTTTCCGGTGTAACCATTGCTGGTTAGATTCGGAAGATTACCACTGTGGTCGATGTGGGCGTGTGAAAGAATCACGGCGTCGATCGACTTCGGATCAAAATAACGGAATCCGCAATTCACTTCATAGGCGTGGGCGCGCGATCCCTGATAGAGTCCGCAGTCGAGGAGGATGCGTTTGCCATTCACTTCCAACAGATGTTGCGACCCGGTAGTCGTTCCGGCGGCACCGCAGAATTTGAGTTTCATGGGTTTTCAAGAGTGAGAGGTTAATTAAGGTCCAGAGAGAAAACTAACGAGTCACGGCCGCTTGCCTCATATTGCGTGCGGCGGCGACTCGGTAGGTCCATCACTGTCGCACAAGAATAACCGAGTTTCACTGAAAAGAAATCGGCGGCTCGGTTGCTCAGTGCGAAAACCCGCGGGATGCCATTCTCGCGGGCCACTTTTTCTACAAAGCGCACGAGCTCAATGCCGTATCCCCTGCCCTCGTGTGCCATTTTCACGTAAAGACAAGCGACTTCCGCAGTGTGTTCTTCCGGATACTCATGCAGCGCCACGCAACCGACGACGTTGTCATCGATGGCCATTACATAAAAATCATCGATGCGAGATTGGATGTCCTCGTACGTGCGCTCGACCAATTTCGTTCTGCGCACGGAGCGCCCGATCATCCCTAGCAGCTCTGGAATATCCTCTTCGCGAAGTTTCCGGATGATCCGATAGCTGTCCGCGTGGACCATGGTGCCGACGCCTTCGTTAGAAAAAAGTTCATCCACTAACACACCCTGTTGCCGGCCATTGAGCACGTGCACCCGTGGCACGCCCCGGTGGCACGCCTCCGCAGCGGCACGGAGAAGTGCGGCACTCGAAGGGTCAGCGCACGCTGCCAGTGTTTCGGCATCGGCTGCACGGATCGCGTGGGCGGGTGCACCGTCGATGAGGATCGCTTCTTCTAACAAAGTAATCACCTTAGTTGCGCCGACGCGCAGGGCGAAGTCCACGACCGGAGAGTCGAGCGGCCCGGTCGTAGAAGCATCGATGACCACGGATTGGCCACGGGCGAGGATTTCAAGCGCTTCCTTGACTGCCAGCGGGTCGGTAATCGGGCGGGAAACGCGGGCCGCCATGATTTCACACTCGAGCGTCCAATCGTAGAGGTCCTTCAAATCGCCGCCGAGAACACCGAGAATGAGTTTCACTCCAAGGTCTTCAAGAACCGCTAGATCTAGGAGAGTTTCCGCGACCGCCGGCTCCGGTAGCAGCCCGGCCTCAATGAGCACGAAAAACACCTTCCCCCGGAATTGGGGGATATACTGGAGAACTTCTCGCACGTCACTTTGTTGCGCCACATCCTTTTTCTATCAAACTCAGGCTCTCGGGCAAGCACGGCGACAAGACAAGCGCGGAATTTATTTCGGTGCCTTGAAAAAATCAAATCGCATGTGACCTAAAGGGGTCCGGCACTCCGATTCAACCAAAGGCTTTTAGAAATCCCACTTCGATTGCGAGCGGTTCGAATGCATTGGTCTCTAACGTGCGGCGCAATGAATCGAGAGCTTCCATGCGTTTGAGCAACTTCGTTTCAGATTCACCCTCGGCGATTTTGATAAGCGCAGGGGCGGATTCAGGAAAATCCAAGCCACCGGATTTCACTTTCAATCGCAACAAATCCGCCATCCATGCCATGAGCACGTCGAACAGGCGGTTGCGGGCATCGAGATATTCCGCCTCGGCGGAGGCTTTGTGGAAATCTTCGCGTTCTTTGAGCCATTTCCCATCGGTCGTATCCCGATAGGCGGCGGTCTCTTCTTTCTCAGCAGCCTTTGCCGCAGCTTCTGCATCCCCCCGGATTTCCGAGAGAAACCCAGCAAAAGCGGCTTTCAAATGAAGCGCGGCGATCGGTGTGCCGAATCCCCGTGAAGCCGCGCCATTCAATGCCGCCACCAACTCCGCGCCTCCATCTGCTAGAAGAGCTTGCCCACCTAACAAGGGGAGCCGCACGCAGCGGGAGAGAATCGTCGGTAACAGGCGTTGGGGATTTGCCGTTAGAAGAAGCAACAAAGTGTTTTGTGGCGGTTCTTCAAGAGTTTTCAAAAAAGCATTCGCCGATTGATCGTTCATGCGGTCCGCCTCGGTGATCACTCCGACTTTACATGCCCCACCGGGTGCGGCGAGGTGGAGAGTGTGTTCGAGATCACGGATTTCATCCACGCCAATGCGCCGGGATTTCATGCGAGGCCGGATGATTCTCACCCAGCCACTTTCGAGATCATCGAGCGGCGGTGTATCGATCACGATGGGTTCGCCAAAAAGGTCGAAGCCCCCCGCCTGCGCGCCCCCGTTCACTAACTGAATGAGCCGAGCGGCGAGATTTTCCTTCCCGCTACCATGCGCCCCGCTAATCAGGAACGCGTGAGCCAAGCGCCCACGTTGGTGCGCGGAGGAGATCAATTCAAATGCCTTGTCAGCCATGTACGCCATGCGCCGCTATCGTCTCCGCAATGCCGCGAGGCGCAATCCGAAACCATTGGAAAAATCATAGGCGATCAAAAACGCTGGCTCTTCACCCCACACCGCACCCCCAATCCGGACTGGACAGCCACTGGGAGCCGTTTCACGTTTCAGCAATGGATATGCAAAACGTGTTTGCCCATCGGGGTGGAAAAACAGAGATCGAGGAAGGCGCGGATTTTGCTCCGAAATTCGATGTCGATGGCTTGATTCCCGCGATGGCGATGGACGCCTCGACGCGCGAGCCGCTGATGCTGGCCTACATGAACGAAGAGTCGCTGAGACGGACTTTAGAGATTGGTGAAGCGGTTTACTGGTCACGCTCGCGTCAAGAATTCTGGCACAAGGGAGCGACTTCCGGTCACATTCAGCGGATCGTGGAAATCCGGACCGACTGCGATCAGGACGCTCTCGTTTTATTGGTGGAACAAATCGGCGCGGGAGCTTGTCATACGGGTCGCAACTCGTGTTTTTACCGTAAAGTGACCCCGAATGAAGGGGGTGGAGGGGCGAAATTAGTGCAGATCGGGGGCGCGAAATCGTTTGATCCAGCGGCAGTTTACGGAAAACATTAAATTTCGAGTAATTTCACGGTTGCAATTGCAAAACAGATCCACTAGCTCTGCCGCCCCGCACGTCAGGGCACACCGCACAGACACCGCAGGCAGCACCTAATTTTTCCGCGAAGGAGGACCCCATGCACATTATTCAGAAGATCGAGTCAGAGCAATTGAAGCAAGATGTCGTTGATTTCAACGTCGGTGATACCGTGAAGGTTCATTGCCGCGTGGTTGAAGGCGGTAAAGAGCGCGTCCAGATCTTTGCTGGAATCGTAATGGCCCGTGGCGGTTCCGGTGTGAATGCTGCGTTCACCGTGCGTAAAATTTCCTATGGCGAAGGTGTCGAGCGAGTTTTCCCAGTACACACACCCCGGATCGCCAAGATCGAAGTCACCAACCGAGGCAAAGTCCGCCGGGCAAAGCTGCATTACCTCCGCGAGCGCGTGGGCAAGCGTGCTCTCCTTGTGAAGAGCGCCAACTGAGTCCGAGACATCCTTTAATTTCATTAGGCAAAGCGCCTCACCTTCAGCGGGTGAGGCGCTTTGTTTTTAGAGCAAGACGCGGTTTCCTCTTTCCGCACGGGGAAGTCCGCGCCAAGTTGCCGCCGTGCGCGTTCCCATTCCGATAGTTATCCTTCTCGTCATCGCCGTCATGGGTGGCGTTTGGTGGGATGGCACACGGAAAAAGGATTTTCTAACACCTCCATCGGCGGAAAAGCTCGCAGAAGTCCGCACGCGGGCCGAGTCGTCGTTTCCCCAAACGGATAAGGTAGTGGATGCCATCTCCGAGCCGGTCATCGTCGAAAAGCCCGTGGTCGTGGAAGCTCCGAAACCTGAGATCGACCTTGGGGATTTGACGGCTGCTCCCGCGCTAACCCAATATGGCGACCGTGCGATCCGAGGAGCACCGCACTTGATCGAGCTGGCAGCGGCTTTGGAGGCAAAAGGGCAATTTCAGCGGGCCTTACTCGCCTGGGAGCGGGTTCTGGATCGAGCAAAACCCGACGCCACTCAAGCGAGCACCGCCGTTTCCGCGATCAAGCGCCTCCGTCCGACTTTACCCGACTGGAACACCGATCCCGCAAAAACCATCCCGATCATCCTTCATGCGGGCACGGGCCAGAAAATGGCAAAGGCACTTATCCCCGTGCTGCAACAGGCCGCTCGCGATTTGGAAAAAGCGTCGGCAGGAATGATCAAAATCACCGCCGAAGTCACCGCAGGAAAAAGCAATCTCCCTGCGAAAGGTCCCACACCCGTCGCGCTTTGGCTGGCGGGTCCATTAAAAAAATCCGTCTCCACTGAGGTCATGTCCTTCACCGTCACCGCTGCGGATTCATCGCAGCAAGAATTGATGAAAACGGTGTTCGAACTCATCCGCAATTATTTGGGCCGAGCGACCTGTTTCACGCCGCCCGCTGCTCTAGCCGATCAGGAAAACCCACAGGATGCGCTCAATTTCAGGATTACCCGCCAGTGCTGGAACGAGTTCGCCACCTCGCTGAACGTGCCGCCGAAAAAAGAAGAGAAGCCCGTGAAAAAGCCCGTAAAAAGGCGCTAATATTCAGGGCAGCGGTGACGTTGTCTAAATGAAGTCTTATTGCAATGATTCGCCGCTCTACCCTCCTGTATCTAACAGCAAGTTTGACCTTTGCCACGGCTCAGGAACGCGCGCCCGTAGAACCTTCATCGCTACCGGCTCCGGACCAGCCTGTCGGCCCGGTCAAACCCTCGGTGGAAAAGCTAGATAAAACACGCTATCAGATTGGGAAAATCATCTTTGATCAAAAGACCCGAGAGATTCGCTTCCCTGCGAAAGTGAACATGGTGAAAGGCCCTCTTGAGTTTTTGTTAGTTCATGAAAACGGCAAAGTCCACGAGTCACTTCTGAATACGGATATTTCCCCCACTCATCTCAACCTCGTCTTCACCCTTTTGCGCTATCCACCATCGCGCGAGCTCTATGCCTTGCCGAATGATCACGGTGGCGCATCTAACGAATATCCTGAGGTGCCTCCCGATGTGAAAGCTGGGGCCCGCATCGCCATCGACTTGGAATGGAAAGAAGGTGAAAAAATCAAACGCTTGCCAGCTAACAACCTCATTCAGCACACCGTTAAAACCACGGCTATGCCCGCCGGCCCTTGGCTGTATGGCGGGTCGGAATTCTACGATGGAAAATTCGCCCCTGAAACGAGCGGAGATATCATCGCCATCTTCACCGCCGATTCCGCGCTCATCAACTATCCAGGCAAGGACGATGACAACGACGAAGTGTGGGCCCCTTACCCAAAACGCATCCCGCCTATCAACACGGACGTCACCGTGATCATCACTCCTTTTTCAACTAACAAACTTCTACCAAAACCATGAAAATTCTATCCGCTCTCGCCATTCTCAGCACCGGCATCTCCTTTGCCGCCGAACCCAACCCAAACCGCTACGAGTCCCTCAAACAAGAAATGCGGCAGTCCATCGCCCGAGGCAATGCGTGGCTGAAGTCCCAACAGAAACCGAACGGCACTTGGGATGATGAAGGTTTACCGGCATTTACTGCGCTTGCTCTAACTGCCGCCACCCGCGATCCGAATCTCGACCGCAAGGCTTCCTTTCCAGAGCATATCGAAAAAGGCTATAACTGGCTGCTAGACCAACAAAAGGCAGACGGCGGAATCTATAATCGCGGCCTTTCCGTTTATAATACTGCCACCGCATTGACCGCTCTGGTTTCCGCCGGGCGAGAAAACTACGATTCGGCGATCATCAAGGCGCGCAAGCATCTCATCGATAATCAATGGGACATCGGCCAGAAAAAGGAAACGGACAATCTCAACGATGGTGGCGTGGGCTATGGTTCGAAAAATGACCACACCGACATGTCAAACACTTACCTCGCCATTGAGGCGCTTGCGCTTTCCAAAAAAGTGATCGAAGACAACAAACACGGGGATCAACCTGACCTCGACTGGGGCGCGGCCGTAAAATTCCTGTCACGTTGCCAAAATCTTGAAGGCTCGAACGACCAGCCATGGGCCTCCAGCGATCCGAAAAACAAAGGCGGTTTCATCTATGCGCCCGGCGAGTCCAAAGCCGGCGAAGACAAGTTACCCGATGGCCGCACCGCGCTGCGATCCTGCGGCGGCGTGAGTTATGCTGGCCTGCTTTCCTTTATCTACGCCAAGCTCGGCCCAGATGATCCACGCGTGGTGGCCGTGAAAGAATGGATCTCAAAAAACTACACTATTGATGAAAATCCCGGCCTAGGAGCACAGGGGATTTATTATTACTATCAGACGATGTCCAAAGCACTTACCGCCGCAAATATCGATACACTAAAACTCGAGAACGGTAAGGTGGCCGACTGGCGCAAAGATCTAGGAGAAAAAATCCTCACCACCCAACGCGAGAATGGTTCATGGGTAAATGACAACGGCCGCTGGATGGAGTCGAATCCGATTCTCGTCACTGCCTACACGGTGCTTTCGTTAGAGCAGGTTTACGACTCGATCCCGCAGAAATGAGGAGCGTTTTCGCAATCATCATCATTCTAACTTCCTCCGCCGTTGCGAAGGTAGTGGAGGAAAGCGTGACCCACGCGGGAGTGAAATTCCGCGTGATTCATCTGGATCCCAAGCAAGTAAAGATCGTGTGGAAGGATACTAACGGCGCACCCTACCGGACATTCGACAAGGTGCAGGCGGCATTTGCGAAAGAAGGTAAGAGGGTGAAATTCCTGATGAACGCCGGGATTTTCGAGCCCGGCGGGATTCCCAGCGGATTGCACATCGAGGATGGGAAAACACTCCAGCCACTCAATCTGGCAGACGCACCGGGGAATTTTTTTCTTAAGCCTAATGGGGTCTGCACCTTCGGGATTGGAAACATGTCAGGCCCATTTATAGGGACCTGCGAGGCGTGGCAGGCGCGGATCGACTTGGCAAAGCGGAAGCGTTCATTGGGCATGGAAAGCTGGGGCGTTCAATCCGGCCCGATGCTGTTGATCGACGGACAGCGCCATCCCGCATTCACGGATGACTCCAAAAGCAAACTGCATCGCAACGGCATGGGAATCGATGACAAGGGGAAATTGGTTTTCGCGATCTCGGACAATGGCGAAGTGGTGAATTTCTGGGATTTCGCCGGGCTATTCCTAACACTCGGCTGCAAGAATGCGCTTTTCCTCGATGGCACTATTTCGCAAATGGTGGTGAATCCAAATATGCCTGTCGCGAGCAACCGGTTCGGAGTCATGTTTGTGGTCGCGGAGTAGCCTTGCTATCACGGATACGGCCTCAGGGACTCGGCCAAAAACAAACCAGCTATCCGAGCGTTAGACAGATGTGCCGCGCACCATGGACTGCGGCAGTCCACGGACTTCGTCTCAAAATACACTCAAATTCGTGTTTATTTTTGGCCGAATCCCCAAAGTGAAGTGATTCACGCCCAAGGTGAACCGGCACACATCCAAGGTGAGGCGATACACGTGAAAGGTGAACCGATCGTTATCAAAGTTGAATCGGAACGCATCCAGGGAGGGCATTTACACGTCCAAGGCGAAGCGGACCGGGTCCAAGGGCCACCGATACATTCCCAAGGCGGATCGATCCTTGATTCCTCACTTGGAGCTTGGAAGAATTCCGTTCCAGTGACCACCCACACCGCAGCACTCACGTCGGCCCAAGCAGAAAAACTTCGCGAGGTATTAGAGCGGCTGGGTTACGATTTCGAAACGAAACCCTACGCCATTTTTGCCGCGCGGAAGGGCAAGCTGAACGTGACGGTTTACGAAAAAGGTCCAAAAGTCCTGATCCAAGGCAAGGACACCGAGGAATTCATCCGCTTCACGTTGGAACCCGAGGTGCTCGGCGAGGCGCGGCTGGGCTATGAGGAAATTTTAGAACCGGATCGCTTTGAACCGCATTTTGGGATCGATGAAAGTGGCAAGGGAGATTTTTTCGGGCCACTCGTGATCGCGGGGGCTTACACGGATGGTGCCATCGCCAGGCGCTTGATCGATGCAGGTATCATGGATTCCAAACGGGTTACCAGCGCCGCTCGCATCCGCGCGTTGGCGGCGATCATTCGCGCGACGCCCGGCTGCACTACCGCCGTGATTGCAATCGGCCCTGAGCGTTACAATGCGATGTTTGCTTCGTTTATGAACCTCAACCGCTTGCTCGCTTGGGGCCACGCCCGTGCCATCGAATCGCTCGCTGCCGCGAGACCGGACTGCCCTCGCACCCTCAGCGATCAATTTGCACGGCCCGAGGTTTTGCAACGGGCGCTGAAAGAAAAAGGCCTCACGATCCTACTCGAACAACGCACCAAAGGCGAATCGGACACTGCCGTTGCTGCGGCATCGATCCTCGCGAGGGAGCGATTTATCGACTGGATGGACAAAGCCTCCGCCACCTGTGGCATCAAGCTGCCGCTGGGGGCCTCGGAGTCCGTGGTCCAAGCAGGCCGTACCCTGGTCGCCCGAGATGGACCTGGGGTGTTGGAGAAATTTGCCAAACTTCATTTCCGCACCACCCATGCGGTCTTGGGAGCCGGTCCACCGAATCGGGCGAATTTAGATTAGCTAACGAATTCCAAAATTTCCGAGAAGGGATCGAGTCATTGACGCTCAATCAAATACATTTCTGAATTTTCTTCACAATTTTCTGACAATTGTTTAGTCTATGGCACACAAATCGCATCAGTCCGTTTGAATTTCAGCGGGACGGCAGCCATAAAACTGCTATAAACCTTCCCGTATTTCCGACGACCCCCAGCAATTCTTTTCCAATGGCCACTATCACCAAGCGCGAACTCGTTATCAAAATCACCGACAATCTGGGAGCCAGAGGCTTGGAAATCACCCAACAGGACGTGCTCGAGGTCGTTCAAACCCTGATCGATGAAATTACGGAATCGCTCTCGCAAGGCGACACCGTGGTGATGCGGAATTTCGGCGCATTCCAAGTCCGCGAGATGAAGGCGAAGATCGGGCGCAACCCAAAAAATCCCGATAAGGACGTGCCAATTCCCGCACGCGCTGCCGTTAAATTTAAGCCCGGCAAAGAAATGAAGGAAAAAGTCGCCACCACGCTTC
Source organism: Akkermansiaceae bacterium (assembly GCA_025363295.1). Lineage (GTDB taxonomy): Bacteria > Verrucomicrobiota > Verrucomicrobiia > Verrucomicrobiales > Akkermansiaceae > Luteolibacter. The sequence goes on along the minus strand of JANYEC010000023.1, from coordinate 8,882 downwards.
AAGTGATCCGCGAGCGCAAATAGACAACGCACGGCTGCTGTGATTTCATTCTGGAAAAACCCACTTTCCCACCTCGCTCTCATCTGCGGCGCATTCCTTTGCATGCTCCCCTCCTGCGGCGGAGTCGGCTACCGTGGCTACATGACGCGCGGCTATTCGGAGCGTGGCCAGCACTATCAACCCATGAGCGTCGATGAGGCGCTCCAATACGAAGAGACGGGGACATGCTCTTGGTATAACGAATCCTCATTTTTCGGTCTGAAACGCGGCACCACCTCCATCGGCGAAAAAGTAATGCCTTGGGACGTGATCGGGGCCCACAAAACACTTCCCCTCCCCTGCGTCGTCAAGGTCACCAATGTCCAAAACGGCAGGTCCACTAAAGTCCGCATCAACGATCGGGGTCCGTTTATTCCAGGGCGCTTCCTGGATGTGTCACCCCGGGCCGCAAAGCAACTTGGCTTTTATGGCGACGGACTCGCCACCGTCCACGTCGAGGTGGTTTCGGTGGGTGACGGCTCATACAAAAAGAAAAAGCGCCACTGGTTCTTTTTCTAGGAGTTTCCGGGCTTGAACAAACCGCGAGCTCGCCCACACACTCCGCGCGCTCGCCGCGAGCATTTTCCCTATGTCTAATTCTGTTGAAATTCGCGTTTTCGCGCCTGCCACTGTGGCGAACGTCGCCTGTGGTTATGATGTGCTCGGTTTTGCCATCGACTCGCCCGGCGACGAAATTGTCGTCCGTAACTGCGATAAGCCCGGATTGCACATTACCAAGATCACCGGAGATAACGGGAAGTTGCCGAAAAATCCCGCCCAAAACTGCGCAGGTGTCGCTGCCCTCGATCTCCTCAAACACCTCGGCATGACCGACCGAGGCATCGAGATGGAAATTCACAAAAAAATGCCCTTCGGCTCGGGACTTGGTTCGTCATCGGCCTCATCCGTCGCCGGAGCCTTCGCCGTGAACCATCTGATAGGCAGCCCGCTCAGCAAAAAGCAGCTTCTTCCCTTTGCCATGGCTGGCGAGGCTTCGGCCGACGGTGCCTGGCATGCCGACAATGTCGCCCCCTGCCTCTTCGGTGGCATCGTGTTCATCCGCTCTAATGTCGAACTTGATTTCGCCCAGATCCCTGCTCCGAAAAATCTCTGGGCCGCCGTCGTCCACCCAGACATCGAGATTCTGACCAAAGTCGCCCGCGAAATTTTACCGAAGGAAATCCCACTCGAAAACGCCACCCAACAAATCGGCAATCTCGGTGGCCTGCTCTGCGGACTGATTCAAGAGGATTACGGTCTGATTTCTCGCTCGATCCACGACGTCATTGCGGAGCCGCGCCGTCAAAAACTCATTCCGGATTTTTACAAAGCCAAACGCGCCGCCCTCTCCGCCGGAGCCCTCGGCTTTTCGATTTCCGGTGCGGGCCCCTCAGTTTTCGCGCTTTGCGAAGGTGAAGAAATCGCCCGTAAAGTCGCCGAAGTCATCAGCAAGGTGTTCTCCGCAATCCCAATCGAGAACCAATCTTACGTCTCGAGGATTAATCCGACAGGGGTGCATGTCATTGAGTAAACAGTTCCAAAAATCACAAAAGCGGCTATACTTCCACCATGCCATGAGGATGGGAATAATTAATAAAAGGCAGTTATTACAGCCCTGAACATTCTAATGAGAGAAAGTCCAACCTCACTAACGATGCCACCTCTTCGTTTAGAATTTAACGCTCAAAATTTAGTGATTTAACGCCGTGCTCTATCACTCCACTAACAACTCCGCCCATCGCGTCGATCTTAAAGAGGCCATCCTGCGCTCGCTGCCGCCGGACAATGGCTTGTATATGCCGGACACTCTTCCCGTGCTCGATAAATCGTTCTGGGAAATCTGGCGTGAGCTCACCTTCCCGGAAATTGGGATCGCGGTCGCGGATGCTTTCTTCGGCGAGGATGTGCCTCCCCAAGCATTGGTGGACATCGTCGAGGGCACCGTTTCCTTCGATGCTCCGCTCGTCACACTCGGACCGGGCGATCACATTCTCGAACTTTTCCACGGACCCACACTCGCCTTCAAGGACTTCGGCGCGCGGTTCATGGCGCGGCTGATGGCTTGGTTAACCCGCGATGACGACCGTAAACTAACGGTCCTTGTCGCCACGTCCGGTGACACGGGCGGGGCGGTCGCTTCTGCATTCCACAATGTCCCCGGCACCCGCGTCGTGATTCTCTATCCGAAGGGCAAGGTCTCCGGCCTACAGGAAAAACAACTCACGGCCCTGGGTGGAAATATTACGGCGTTAGAAATTGATGGCTCGTTCGACGATTGCCAGGCGCTCGTCAAATCCGCCTTCCTTGATCGCGAGCTGTCCGAGGTACTTAATCTAACTTCTGCGAACTCGATCAACCTTGCCCGGCTCGTGCCGCAGAGTTTCTACTACATTCACGCCGCCCGCCAATTGCCGGAAGGCGTCGCACCAACTTTTGTGATTCCATCAGGTAATTTCGGGAACCTAACTGCTGGATTGCTCGCCATGCAGCTCGGACTTCAGGTGGATCACATGATCGCTGCAACGAACCGCAACGATGTGGTGCCGGAATACCTTAAAAAGGGCGTCTATTCTCCACGGCCCAGCGTCCCGACCATCTCTAACGCCATGGATGTCGGCGCGCCATCCAATTTCGTTCGCATGCAGGCCCTTTTCGGCGGCTCGTGGGAGACCATGAAGAGCCGCATCACCGGGATAACCTTTTCCGACGACCAAACCCGCGCGGCGATTCGCGAGGTGAAATCGCTCTACAATTACGAGATCGATCCACACGGCGCAATCGCTTGGCTCGCCGCCCGCCAATGGCGCGCCTCGCATCCCGGTTCCGCCACCGTCAGTTTGGAAACTGCGCACCCTTCCAAATTCCCGGACGTGATGGACGCAGAACTCGGAGCCCACTGCGTGGAGATTCCTGAGCGCCTTGCCATTCTCGCTAACCGCGAAAAAGTGTCGATTCCCCTGCCTTTCGACATCACCATTTTCCACGATTGGCTTCGACGCGCCCTCTGATCCCGCCCGCATTTGATGAGGGCGGCACCGAGCGGTGTTCCCCGTTTTTCGAAGACAGTTCCTTTTGGAAAAGACTTTTTATGCCTACTCATCGCCGACGGCGACGCAGGAGCACAAAGGCCGAGATCGTAGCCAACACCGCGGAACCCGGCTCGGGCACCACATTCCAGCTCACAACGTCTTGACGAGTCGAATTTGTTAGGTAAGTCAGTGCCACCGGCGAGTAGCTGTTGATGTTAGTCAAATATTGATTAGCAAGAGCTGCTGTATCAAGGCTGGGGGATAAAATTTTCACGTTGCCATCGAACAGCGAAGGACTGTTGACGGTTTCATATGCTGTTTCCCAAATCGCCCATTGAACGGCCGCAGCATTTTCAGCGGAGCGGGATGATGCCAGATAGCCCCCGACCAAGCGTGCGATCTTATCAGAGTTCACTAGGGACGAAGGGTCCTGAATTTGATAGATCAGAGTTTCACCGTAGCTAATACCCGCCGCTGGCTCGACGCAGAACGCATCAAAACCCGTATAGCGCATCACGCCTGAAGGATATTGCTGGATGAAACTTCCACTATCGAAGGTTCCCGTTACCGGAAGCCCAGGGGCGATATCGATGAGTGTTGTTGAAAAATTCTGGCCTCGGGCCTTCACGGCAGCCAGTGACGAAGCAACAGCTATCGCACAAATCAGTAATTTTGTTGTTTTCATGGGGGGAGGGCGCAAAAGTATGCCGTCCCACCTGTGACATCAAGAAATCTGAATGATTCAAAACTCGTCTATCCGATCGCCACTTTAATTCATTGATAATGAGTGTATTGAGATACTACTTAAATTACAACACATTACATATCCAGTTTTGTGTATGATAAGCTTCACTGAATCAAACTGCCAAAACACTTAATAAATTGCGGTAGGAGCCGCCGTTACCGGCGGCCCCCCGCGCAGATCCGTACGTGAAGAATTACCTCATACGGCTCTTGCCTTGAGTCGAGCGCGAAAACGTTGCTCTGGATAAGGATGGATCATGCGGGCTTTCGGCAGGTGTCGCCGAACTAACTGATGCATACGCGCCCTAGTCCAGCTGCTCTTTCCTCGCTGGCTACGCCTCCGAATCGTCCATAGCCAGTGGCGAGTCACCTCATCCACAAAGCACCCAATCCGGTGGCTGTTGCTCGGCACGGCATGATAGTTCAGCCAACCTTGCACACTCGGTTGCGCCACCGGGCAGTTTATCCCAATGGTTGCCGCCTGGATCAATTTATTTTTGAAAATTCTAGGGCTGACCCCAGAGAGTCCCTTAATTTTGTTGCAATGCGCGGACTGACCCCAGAAAGGTCGTTGCGTTGAGCGCCGCGATGACCGCCGCACGATTTGCGAGCGCGACGCGCACTGCCTCCACGCGCTCGCCGTGCGTGGCTGCGGTCGTGTCGTGCGCTTCGCTCTCGATGATCACGCAGACCTCTCCGCGAAAAGCAGTGTCCGAGCCGGCGAGCGGTTCCGACGTGGTGCTCACTGTGAGCGCCGGTAGTTTGTGATCCGCATTGTCGTGGCCGGTGTAGCCGTGGAGCGCGGCAAGTGCGGGCACTGTCTTCAAGTGCGCGAGCAGGAGTTCGTCGAGGGTGTGGTCGAGCATGGCTTTAGTCCACCGGCTCGACGACGAGCACGATCATGGGAAACTGCGGGTGGTCGGTGACGCGCGTGATGCGGTAAGTCGCGCCCTGGAACGTCAGCGTTTCGCCCAGCTTTGGCCGATCCGCGCCAAGCTCCGAGCGCAGCACCTTCATCGTGCAATCGCCCTTCGCATCGAATCCGCCGAGGCCGAGGTCTTGGCTCAGCGGGTTGTCGGAAACGAGCGCGTGGAGCGTTCGCCCCTTCCAAACAATTTCCTCGCCCGTGGCAGCAAGAACCTCGACGAGCGCGGCAGCTTTTTCATCTTGGAGCGTCATGCCATCAAGGTTCTGTCAAAAGCCCTCCCCCTTGGGTGAGAACCTCGTCCTCCGGCTTGCTCACGAATTCATCGGGGCCGAGTGGCGCCGAGGGTAAGGCCGGCCATAAAGGATTCGAGTTCGTGGCCGGGGACGCCCGACCTTAAAACTTTGTGCTTGTGGCTGCTGGGCGTTTTCCACACGTTTCCAACATCATTATGGAACTCATCCGCGTCCTTCGTGCGTCCGCTTTCGCGCTCGCTTTCACTGCATCGCTCCACGCTGCGCCATCGCCGGGGAAAACTCAGCAGTTCACCTCGCCCGACCAGGTGCCCGACGGTCTCCAGCGCCCGGAATGGCAGGGCATCCGTTCAGCGCATGAGAGCTGGCGGCACGGTTTTGCCGCGGTCGAGGGCGGGCACACGGCGCGCACGCCGGGCCAGCAGTGGCGCTCGCATTTCGATGCGCGCGGCTTTCTCACGCAGCCCGATGGCGGTGGCTGGTCGTGGGGCATGGAGTTGCGCGGTTATGGCTTTGCGGGACATGAGGTGCGGGCAGGCGGCGAGCCGCGCGTCGAGGTGGCCGGTCAGCAGCTCACCCGCACTTGGGACGCGGCCCTGGCGGAGTGGTATGTGAACGATGCGCGCGGGCTCGAGCACGGATTCACAGTTGCGCGCCGGCCGGAAGGGGCGGCGGCGGGCGGGCCGCTCGGGATCGACTTGGCGCTGCGGGGAACGCTCAAAGCGCAGGTGTCGGGCGATGGGCAGTCAGTGCGTTTCGTGGATGGGCAGGGCGGCGTGGCTTTGAGCTACGGTGGGCTGAAGGCGTGGGATGCCGAGGGGAAAACGCTGCCCGTGCGGATGGCGGCTGCGACCGAGGGCGGGCTTCGCTTTGAGATCGAGGAAGTGGGAGCACGCTATCCCATCACGGTGGACCCGGTGGCACAGCAAGCCTACGTGAAGGCCAGTAATACCGGCGCGGATGATCGCTTCGGCTACTCGCTCGCCATTTCCGGCGACACGGTCGTCATCGGAGCGTTCAAGGAGGACAGCAATGCGACGGGTGTGAACGGCAACCAGGCGGACAACAGTGCCACCGATTCCGGCGCGGCCTACGTCTTCGTGCGCAGCGGCGGGACGTGGACGCAGCAGGCTTATCTCAAAGCGAGCAATACCGGCGCGGGCGATCAGTTTGGCTACGCGGTGGCCGTCTCTGGCGACACGATCGTCGTGGGCGCTCGGAAAGAGGACAGCAGTGCCACGGGCGTGAATGGCAATCAGGCGAACGAGAGCGCGGTGAATTCCGGCGCGGCTTACCTCTTCGTGCGCAGCGGCACGACATGGACGCAGCAAGCCTACTTGAAGGCGACCAACACCGAGGCATCAGACGGCTTCGGTGCATCGGTGGCTGTCTCGGGCGACACCGTGGTCGTCGGAGGGTATCTGGGGGACGACCTTGAAGGCGGCGGCGTGCCCATCTATACCGCTGAGAGCAGCAGCGCTACGGGTGTCAATGGCAACCAGGCGGACAACAGCGCCCCGGGTTCCGGCGCGGCGTATGTCTTCGCGCGCAGTGGCACGACTTGGATCCCGCAGGCCTACCTCAAGGCCAGCAACACCGAAACCTTCGATGCCTTTGGCTTTTCCGTCGCCATCTCGGGCACCACGATTGTCGTGGGTGCTCCGCGCGAGGCCAGCAATGCCACCGGAGTGAATGGCACCCAGGGCAACGGCTGCATCGGCTCCGGCGCAGCCTACGTCTTCAACCGCACGGTGGCAGGGGTCTGGGTCCAGCAGGCCTACCTTAAGGCCAGCACCGTGATATTTGATAACGACTTCGGGTGGTCGGTGGCCATCTCGGGCGATACCGTGGCCGTGGGAGCACCGAGGCGAGCCGGCGGCCTGGGCAGCGCCTACGTCTTCACCCGCGATCTGGCAGGCGTGTGGTCACCACAGACCCGCGTGCAGGGAGGAAGTGTCTCCTATAGCTATACCGGCTGGTCCGTGGCCGTCTCGGGCGACACGCTGATCGCTGGCGCGCCGGGTTCGGCGAATTTTGGCAACCCGGGCCTCGCCTTTGTTTACACCCGCAACCTGGCCGGCGTGTGGACGCTGCACAGCACATTTGTCAGCAGCAACAACGGTGCGTTGGACTCCTTTGGCTCAGCCGTGGCCATTGCTGGCGACACCGTGCTCGGAGGGGCTGGCAGCCTCTCCCCCGATTACGCCGCCGGTGGTGGCGCGGGTGAAGCCAGCGACGTAACCGGCATCAACAGCGCTCTGCCAGACAACAACAACGCCATCGCCTCCGGCGCGGCATACATCTTCACCGGCGCAGGCCAGCCCGATATCGCCGCCGAGCAACCCGCCGGCACCGCCCTCGCCACGGGCGGCACGAAGAGCGTCGCGGCCGTGGTCGGCAGCTCGTCGGACACCACCTTCACCCTCCGCAATACCGGTTCAATCCCACTCACCCTCACCGGCACCCCCAGCCTCGTGGCGCTCACCGGGAGCAATGACTTCACCGTGACCGCGCAGCCCGCCAGCAGCGTCAGCGCGGCCGGCAGCACCACCTTCACCGTGCATTTCGCCCCCGCCACCAGCGGCGTGAAGACCGCCGCCCTTTCCATCCCCAGCAACGACCCGGACGAGACTCCCTACCTCATCAACCTCACCGGCCACGCCCTCACCACGACCACCGACACCGATGGCGACGGCATGAGCGACGCCGCCGAATTCAACCTCGCCGCGCTCGGCTTCGACTGGCAGGCAAGTCAGCCCGCGCTGGTAGCCGCCTACTTCGCCAACGCCAGCAACAACGGTCTCTACACCACCGCTCAAGTGCAGGCGCTCAACGTCGGCGTCCCTCTCCTTCAGCGCAACGCGACGACCGGGAAATTCACCCTCACCATCGGCGTGAAAAAAACCACCGTCCTCGGCCAGCCTTTCCTCGATTTCCCGATGACCGGCACGGGCACCGGCACCTTCATCAATGGCGTCGGCAAGCTCGAGTTTGAGTTCCCTTCGTCGGACAACGCGGCGTTCTTCCGACTGCAATCCCAGTAGGGCGTAGCGTGCGGATCGGCGAAACACTTCCGACCAATCCTTGATCGGGCCAGCGGATCAGGCCGCTGGAAATAAGTCTCACGAGGGCTGGAAAAGCTCTGCGAGGATAAACGTATATGCAGGGGCTGCCCCACCCCGAAGTAGCCGCGCAGCTCCAGCGCATCTGTCCGGCTGCATCAAAAGCCGCGCGGAGGGGGGTTGAAAAGCCCCGCTGCCGTTTCCAGCAGCGGGGCTTGCAACCACCGAATGAGGTTCCGTGCGCCTTACGGCTTCACGATGCGCTTGATGCCGCCGGCGATGGCCTGCTTCCAGCCGTAGAGGCACTCCACCGTGACGAAGATGCGGTTGCTCTGGATTTCCGTGTAGCGCAGGTAGCCGAAGGTGAGGCCCGTCTCCGGGTCAGTGACGGCGCCGGCTTCGTCGTAGTTGGCGACGGGTTCGAGGTAGCGCATCGCCACCGCCATGCCGCTCGGGTGCGAGGCGAAGCCGACGAGTTTCTCGCCGTTCTCCGGCAGAATGACCGTCTCGAAGATGTCGAAGCCGCCCAGCCGGCGAATCTGCGCCTCGACCACGCCAGGCTGCGCGATGGGCACCATGAAGCTCTTGGCCACGATGTCGTCGCCGAGATGCGCAAAGGGGTGCCGATTCTTTTGAAGGACGTGGCCGAGGTAAAATTTGGAAAACAAGTAATGCGCGGCGACGCTGGCTGAGGCGGCCCCGAAAATCCGACCACTCAATGGCTAAACTAAGCTATGGTGGAGAGATGCAGCGGATTGATAGGAGATCATGGATGTTGATTCAAGGGTGAAGTGGCGAGGGACTCGAATTTGGGCTGATGGAGCGTAGG
>JANYEC010000022.1 GCA_025363295.1 Akkermansiaceae bacterium | reverse complement strand
CCTACGCTCCATCAGCCCAAATTCGAGTCCCTCGCCACTTCACCCTTGAATCAACATCCATGATCTCCTATCAATCCGCTGCATCTCTCCACCATAGCTTAGTTTAGCCATTGAGTGGTCGGATTTTCGGGGCCGCCTCAGGATGCTGATCCACGATCCCACTTCCGCGCCGCCTGCATAAGTTTCGTTTTGATTCGATGCCATGGAATTCACTCCATCGTTATCAAGCCTGACACGAAGCTGGAGACTAGCGATCCCTGAAACGTCATAAGCGTGAGTCCAAACGTAAAAATCCGAAGGCATAAGTTTCTGGTAGATATTATCTGTCGGCGGATTGCGGTTGAACCAACCGAAATTCCAAGTTCCAGGGTTGTAAGGATAACGCTGAGGTTTCAACACTGTGGGCGGAGTGCGATCATTGTTGCGGCGGGCAGTCGTCATCCACGGCTGTAACTTTTGGATTGCACGGGTGGTGGCCAGAGCGGCTTTAATTTCGTCGTCATTGCCAAGGCCCCCGTAATAATTGAAACCGGAATCGAGACCATAAAGATAAATATGCCATGCGAGTTCAACGTCATTGGGAGCAGTCCATGTTCCATTCCAATCATAGGGAGCTTGGATCTTCCAAGCTTCAACGGTGTTAGTCGCGGCCTCATCACGCCAGATCTGCTCAGCAGTCTCACACCAGTTCGCCCCTGTGATGACGGGTGCCCATGACCAGAACTTGAGAGCAAAACCTGGGGTCTCCAAATCCGCCATTGTGTTAGCATACCGGGTCCCCACAGTGGCAGCCAGAGGTGGCTCGATCCATTTAAGGAAATTCGCCGAACCATAGCACGACTCTGGAAAAATCCACGCACCATCTTCGATGTGGACCGTATCCGCTGCAGCACCGTTTTTATTCACGAAATCCTGCACTGCGGACTGGCCGTAGCCTGCGCTGCCAGCGGCGTTGAAAAAGGCGGGAGTGGCCTCGAACCATGACGACGACCCGCCGCCCCAAGCGTTATCGCCATCGGATGATGGCATTACCATCACCGGATGAACCGGATCAGTCGCGAAGGGTGCAATGCTGGATTGAATCTGGCCAATACCTTCCGCAGCGTAGCCAAAACGATATGAGAGCACATCATCAGAAGGCACAAGAAAGATCGACGATTCTTGGCCGCTGCTCGGATTCACATACTTCACTTTGTGAAGCTGATAGGCGAAAGGCGAGACATTCCAAGCGGCATTGCCGGGATTCGGTTGGCCATACCACCAACCTATCTCAGGCGAAGGCCCGAGCAAGTCCGCCTTATTTGGCAGACTGGAAAAGATCCCTCGATTGTTCGCAATATTACCTTGGCTCATATAAGTCGGGCAAGTGCGGCTGAGGTGATGACTCGCGATGATAGACCACTGATAGCCTTCCTCTTGAAGCACATCAATCATTGAGTTAGAAAATGCCATTTCTGTCGGAAAGTAACCTTTCGAGTGATCGGATAGATTTGGATTGCCCCCCCAAGCTTTCCAATAGGCCTGCTTAAAAATCTGGAGCTCTTTGCGCAGCACGCCTTTCGGCAGCAGAGGCCCGAGCGAATGGTGATAATTGAACCCAACCAGGTCCATGCGGCGACTCCCAGAAGGGGTGAGCCAGTTGCGTGCCTCTTTGTTGCCACTATTCCAGCCGGAGCCATAGCCAAATTGGTTTGCACCACTGAGAGAGCGCATACCGTCCATCAATGAACCGGAATAGCTCAGGCAGAAACCGGCCGAGCTGTTAAGATTTGCTAGAGCGTTACGAGGGCCGCTTTGATAAGAGTTTTTTCGATCATTGATGCTAAAAATATCGGATAAGTTATTTTCAGGATTTTGCGCCAAGCTGCCGGGATAGGAACGATTGGGTTTGCTGACGATCGAGTCCCACGCGTATTCGACACGATTGGTTTGGCCGCCGTTCGTATTCCAATCGGGCCAGTAGTTCGGCTGGTGATTGTGCCACATCCGGGAGACATAGACTGTCTGAGCGCCACATATAGAAACCAAAGAGGTAAGTGCTCCATGCAACAACAAGCGGCAGAAGAAATTTTTCAAAGCAAATGGGTTTGTTCGTATCCCATATGTCAATCCGAGTGAAGCGGTTTATATCAATCCATCAGCGATCACCCCCGACCCGGATCGTCAGCGAACGGACATTTAACGCCGCACCGGAGGACGCTCCTAAACGAATTTCATCAAATTCTAGGCCGGATGGGAGCTTGCCGCTGCAAAACGCCTTACCCAGGGGAATCCCGCCCTCATGCAAACTCGCATCGCCGGTTTTTTGACGGTAGCAGAAGGTAACGATGCGCGACCCTAACACTGGTTTCAAGGGAGTGATCACGGGAGTTCGTTGTTTCACATCAAGCGACCACGTTTGCTCAGCACCGAAAGCATCACCGAAAAAAAGCATTTCCGCACCTTTGTTGAAGAAACTCATTCCCGCCCAGCCATCGGTATGAAACTCACCTTTAGCAGGTTTTCCAACGTCAAGCGTCGCCAACATTACTGAATTCCCATCACTTGATTCAAGTTTTGGAAGTTGTATGAAAGCCGAATAATTCTCACCATCCATGCCATTCTCCGATACTAGCGGATTTCCATACTTTATCTTCCAATCCGCTTTTACTAGCGTGCCTGCTAGGAGAGATTTAAATTGTGAAAGTTCTTTTCTAAATCGCTTTTCATCCAAAGGTATTTTTTCAATTTCACCCGCACCGGATGCTCTTACCGCCTCACCCGCTGAAAAAATCATGACGTTTGAGTTATTATTCAGATTCGTCCGGACTTTGCGACTGATCACATGCAGTTCATCCGCACTTTCTCTTTGAGCCTCGATCCCTAACTCTGCTCCGAGCGCTACCGCCGTGAGCGATGGCGTGGTGATTTTCATCTCTGCATTTTGATTTCGCATCATCAAGCGGCCACGTCCTTCTCGTAGATTGATGGATTTTTCAGAAATGAGAGTCAGTGTCGCCGGCCCTTCGATGAGTGCGATGGAAGTAATACCCAAAGCAATGTTAGCCTGGCCCTGCTGGAGATGGAGCGTGTTTCCCGCACCAAGGCTGACCGTGTTGCCAGCCGAACGATGAGCGCCCTCAACCGTCCAAAGCGCATCCATCGAAAACGTGGCCTTGCCCAAAGACCGAAAAACATGGGCTTGTCTAATCGAATAATGGACGAAAATTACTGATAGAGCCGCAATTACCGCCACAATTGCTAGAATTTGATAGATTGTAAAACGGCTTTCTTTTTTGTTGGATAATGGTTTATCCACCCACCTTTGACCTTCAAACTCCTCGTATAGTGTGTGATGGAGTAATGCGTATTCACTATAAAGCTTCGCCAATTCAGATTCGGCGCGCATACGTGCCTGAAAGTCGGCGAAAGCGTCTGGCGAGATTGAACCGTCCAACACCTGTTGGATTAAGTGGTGATCACTACGTTTCATCCGTGATTTCGTAGTGATTTTAAAATCTGGCGTTCAATACACCGCTTCAGCACTGCCCGAAGATTGAAGAGAATGGCTTTAAGTGTTCCCGCACTGCGTTGAGTTGTCACTGCATATTCCTGAAGCGAGGAAGCCGTCGCATAACGGTGATGTAATAACTCCCGATCTTGAGGTCGCAGACGTTTCAGACAGGCCCGCAACGCGAGGTGGCGTTCTTCAAGATCGTCGGGTTCCACATCTAACTCTGGTGATAAGCGCTCGATTAGATCATCATCAAAAATCAACCAGCCTTGGGAAATCAATCTACGACGGTGATTGAGCATGTGATAGCGAATCGTCTGAAATGCCCACGCTTTAAAATTAGTGCCCAACTCAAAAGTTTCCCGCTTCTGCCAGAGAGTGATGTTCACTTCCTGTAACAAATCGCGAGCCCCCGAACTCCCAGGTGCGAGCGAACGCACATAAGCCAGCATCGAAGTTTGGTGGTTAGTCAGCTCCCGGACAAATTCTTCGGAACCCGGGGCTTCATTTGGATCTCCATTCATACATCCTTACCCTCAAGAAATGTCAGATTCGCTGTAAGAGGTTTAAAGTGATTTTAAAAACGCTTTTTTCTACTCGTATTTAAAAACCGGGAAGCCGGCGGCCGGCCTCAATTTCAGCGGCGGTTCGATTGTGAAAGAGGCTGTATCGCCGATCTGATAGGATCCGTAAGCAATAGGAATCGCGGTCAAGAGAAGCGCTGGCTGGTCCTCGTGGACGATTTTGGACACATGCACGACCGCGGCACAATTCGGGCTTTTCTTCACGCTCAAGACATCATCTGCCTTGAAATATCCAGCGGCCGCCTGTTGATCTGTTGGAAAAAGATATTCGATAAATACCGGATAGGGCGCGGCTTTCGTGAAGTCGTCTGGCTTGACCATCGCTTGGGCACGGATGACCGCGCCGGGATTGAAAAAGTCTGATTTTTCCAACTTTCTAACTTCAAGAATCTGGTAATCCCCTTCGATGTAGGTTAACAAGAGAGGGCGATCAAAGTTCGTTAGGTAATTTCTCATTAACAACGAATTCACACGAGTGAGTTGATCCGGAGTGGTGCCGAAATATTTCTTGTAAAGATCTTTAGGTAATAGTGCGTTTCCGTTAGGAACATCTAGCACGGTATAGCGCTTGAGCACCGGCAGACGTCCGAGCTTTCCTAGGATTTCATAATTGCGAGGGACCTCGACATTCCCGAAAATATTCAGGCAGACTGCCCAGCTAACAATCGCAAAACAAAGCGCGAGCACATTTGCCAGAAGCCACCAGAAGTAGGCAGGGCGTGATGGTGGTGGTTCGTCGGTGGGGCGAGGCACTGTAAAAATCAGGGTTCAGGGTGTGCCGCACGCTTCGCCGTCTGCTACCGCTTGGGTGCCCGACGGCGGATCAGCCGTTTCAAAAGAGGTGCCACAACCGCAGGAGCGCACTGCTTGGGGATTGTGAATTTTAAAACCTGCATCTGTGAGGTCATCCGAAAAGTCAATTTCGCAGCCACTCAGTTGCTCCAGACTGTCCGCAGCGATGATGACCCGCACCTTGCCAGAATCTACGATGACGTCATTTGCTTCAGGGTCAGCCACTTGCATTTCATACTGCCACCCCGCACAACCACCGCGCCGAACTGCGAGGCGGAGACCTGAAGCCGAAGACTTCGCCCGGTCTGCGAGAAGCTTTTCAAGTTCTTCTACCGCTTTGGAAGTGAGAGAAATCATGTGTTGCTGGGACCCTAGAGGCATTTCACGAGATTTGAAACTGGAAATCTGAGAAAGCGACCGTGGGCGACGACTTTGCAAAACGGAAATTCGGAATTCTCAAGATTTCTAAAGGGATCATGAGTTTTACACCCCAAAAATACTGATAGGGTAAATTGAGAGAAAGGTCTTGACGCCTACTGCCATCACCTTTTCATTCCGCCCCGCCTGCAAATTTTTCGCGGTGCCCCTAGGCTAGTTGAATTGTATCCTGTTTTCTGACTCAAGCGCATTTATTCCATGTCTTCTCCCAAACCTTCGCCCAAGAAAAACGCAATAAAAACCAAAACCGTTCCTGCAAAACCGGTGGCTACCAAGAAGCGTTCGAAGCTTGAAGTAATTTTACCCGCAGTCGTGAGAAACGACAAAGCCAAAAAACCTGAGGTCAAGCTACCCGCCAAGCCCGTAGTCAAGGCTCCTGTAAAGCCGGAATTGAAGGCAAGCGCTAAACCGGCAGCCGTTACGAAACCGGCAGTCGCAGTTAAATCGGCCGTTGTTGCCAAACCCGCAGTTACCCCCAAACCCGCAGTCATCGCTAAGCCTGCTGTCGTTGCCAAGTCTGCTGTCGTTGCCAAGCCTGCTGTCGTTGCCAAGCCTGCCGCTGATACCAAAACTAAGGCTCCCGCCAAAGCCGCGCCTGCTAGCGAAAAGAAGGCTGGCAAGGATGTGAAAGAATCTGGCGAAACCAAAGCCACCATCAAATCGGCCGAATCCAACAAGCGCCGGATCGACACCCCTGAGATCCAGGAAAAAATTCGCGAGCTGATCAAACTCGCGAAGGAGCAGGACTACCTGACTTACGACGACATCAATGAAATTCTCCCGAATGATCTTGTCGATCCAGATGACGTCGAGGCCATCATGGAACGCCTCCGCAACATGGAGTTCGACATCATCGATGCTTCCGAGGTGGATCGCTACAAAGACAAGAAGCGCGACGAAGGCGACGGCGATGAAGAGGACGTCAAGGCCGACCAAAAACTCGACATTCTGGATGACCCGGTTCGGATGTATCTCAAGCAAATGGGTCAAGTCCCGTTGCTCACCCGCGAACAGGAAGTAGAAATTTCCAAGCGCATCGAAGACGCGGAAATCGAAGTGGCCCGCCACCTGCATCTTTTCGGTTTCGTCACCGATTCTTATCTGGAACTTGCGGACAAACTCAACAAAGGCAAAGAGCGTTTTGACCGTGTGATTCTCGACAAAAAAATTGAGTCCCGTGAGCGCTACATGAAGGGCCTGCCGAAACTTTGCGATCAGCTCAAGGTACTGCATCACGAAAACGACGACCTTTTCCGCCAGCTTTCCGCCAAGAATCCACGCAGCAAGAAAAAGTTAGAGGAGGAGTTTAACAAAAACATTCAGACGCTCAACCGGGTTTTCACACGCTTCTATTACAAGCAGAAAGTCGTCGAAGATTTCTGCGAGCAAGTCGATGACTACATGCAAAAATTCTGGAAGTACGGTCGCAAGCTCCAGTCCGATCCAGAAGACAAAGAATTCCTGACCAAACTCCGCGAAATCCAACAGCTTTCTTGGCATACCCAAGAGAGCTTTGAAGAGTCTAACAAAAATCTCCGCCACTGGCTCAAGGAAGCTCTCAAGGCGAAAACCGAAATGGTAGAGGCCAACCTCCGTCTCGTTATTTCCATCGCCAAGAAATACACGAACCGTGGGCTTTCCTTCCTCGATCTCATTCAGGAAGGCAACATGGGGCTCATGAAAGCGGTGGAGAAATTCGAATACCGCCGTGGTTATAAATTTTCCACTTATGCGACATGGTGGATTCGCCAAGCCATCACCCGTTCCATCGCCGACCAAGCGCGAACGATCCGTATTCCAGTCCACATGATCGAGACGATCAACAAGCTGATGCGCGTGCAAAAGCAGCTCGTCCAAGAATACGGTCGCGAGCCATCACCGGAAGAAATCGCCGAGGAAATCCACTTGCCTGTCGAACGTGTTAGAGCGGTCTTGAAAATG
>JANYEC010000021.1 GCA_025363295.1 Akkermansiaceae bacterium | reverse complement strand
GACGCCCTCAAGCAAGCTCTCGGCTCTCGCACCATCGCACCTGGGCTCATTTTCCACAGTGATCGCGGGAGCCAATATGGCAGCCGCAGCCACCGGCAAATGCTGGACGCCGCCGGGATCCTCCAGAGCATGTCGGCCCGCGCCAACCCCTACCACAACGCTTGGACCGAATCATTCATGGGCACCCTCAAGAACGAAATGCTCCAAGGCGGAACCTTCAGCAACGAGGCCGACGCCCGTCTCGAGATCTTCGACTTCATCGAATCCTACTACAACCATCACCGCAAACACTCCGCCCTCGCCTACCAAACCCCGGCCCAATTCGAGGCCAAAAACTACTCTAACAATTAAGAGAATTTTGGTCCAGAATACAGTTGCACCTCATTAAGCCTCTGTGCTCGGGAAAATTCCTTCGGCATTGTTAGTCCAATCCAAAATATACCATGAAAATCTACCTGATTACCGCAACAGTGGCATTGCTCAGTTTCTCCTGCGAACGGAAAGAAGTGACAATCAATCCTCCAGGGGAAACGAAAGAAACAACCATTGTGGTGCCCGCAGCTTCCACGAAGACCGAGAAGAAGACGGAAACTAAGTCGTCCACCACGCCAGATGGCACCACCACCGAAAAGACGGAAACGACCGAGAAGAAGTAGCCGCTTCATCGTTTCGCAATAGCTTAGGAGGCCGGACGTATTGAAAATGCGTCCGGCTTTCATTTTGAGAAGGCGGGAGGCGGGCCTAGCGCTCCTGATATGAGCTTTTTCATCGTTCAAGGTGATGTTGGCAGAGACCAAGAAATGCGATGGGGAGTGGTCAAGGAATCTTCGCGTCGTTTCCTTGAATTTACTTGTTTTGCTCTCGACAGGCATTAAAAACACAACGTGCATTTGGACGGTTTTGTGAAAATTCCAAAATGCAAAAGTTCTTAACGGGAAAATTTCATGAAACCCAATTATCGCGCCGCTGCTTCAGCTGGATTGATTCTAACTGCATGCGCCAATGTGGGGCATGGAGCTACAACCGTGCAGACTATCGTTGGGCCCCATGCCGCAGGCAGTAACTTCGACCTTCTTTTTTCCACTCCTCTTACGAGTGTCGAGCAGCTAGTTTCTATCAGTGACGGCTCCGTGAATACAGGGGAAGGCGCGGCGATGACCATCAGCGGAATTCTATCTGATGACTCGCTGGTGCAGCTTTTTTCAAAAGTCTCCAGTCCGTTTCAAAATGTGCCACTCAGCACGATCACAGGGAATGTGTTTTCTCCTTTCGCCACTCCGCAGTCGGTTAAAGGCTTACGGTTCACGTCAACGGGGACCGCTGCGTTGGGAACGTTTGCTTTTCCCGCCTTGACCGTGCTCACCTTTTCGGTGGTTCCTGAGCCGGCGGCCGCCGTCATGATGCTCCTTGGATTTGTTTTTCTGGTAGTCCGCCACCGTCGTAAGCTCGCTTGATTCTGCGGGGATATGAACGTTCTAATCGAATTGTCATTAATTTGATAGATTTTCGGGCCGCTATTTGAAGACGTTTGGCAGCTAGGCTCAGTCATTGGAGAAATCAAAGCTTCGTTCAAACTCGGCGAATTTTCCGTTAGGGCTACGGAAGATTTCATCCACATACTCGATGCTGACACCGAAAGCGCCGCCAAGCGCGTCAGTGGCGCTCTTGATGACGTGATCCACTTCTTCACGGGTCAGCGGCTTTGCGACTACCAGTCGGAAGCACACATGATTCCGCGAGGTCTGGATGACCTGATGCTGGCGGATAGAGCGGACTTTCATGACCGCAGCGTGACCATAATACGGTGGGCGCAGGTCACCGGATGGGAGCATGAGAAGATCCCGCGCACGCCCTGGAATTGCATCCAAAATTGGCAAGCTGCGACCACAAGGGCAGGGGCCTGCTCCCACGGTGGCGAGATCTCCAATTTCATAACGGAGCAGTGGCATGGCAAGATTGTGGAGCGGTGTCACGATGACTCTGCCTGTCTCGCCTGGAGCGCAGGGATGCCCATTCGAATCGAGCACCTCGATGATCGATTTTTCGGACTGGAGATGCCAGCGGCCACCTTCTAGGCACTGATAGGCCATCGCTCCCGTTTCCGCAGCGGTATAGGTGCTCGCCAGCGGGGCACCCCAGACTTCGCGACAAAGTCCCGCGAGTTCTGGCGGGCTCGCCTCGCCCACACCGATGGCTTCTATCAGAGGTGGCAGGATGATCCCTTCGCCGCGCGCGAGTCGGAGGATTTCTAGCAGGAGCGATGGAAACGTGCAGAGGTAGTCGGGCTTGAGCTCGCAAATGGTAGCGACCAGCGCGCGGATAGGCGATCGGTAATCCAACAGAAAGCTCGGTCCGGTCGGCCAGACTACCGAGGCGGGAGGCCCCCAATCGGCCATGGTTCGCAGGTGGATATTCTCATCGATCAGCTCGCGGCGATCATCCCGCAGGATTGATAGAAATTTGCCTGATAGATCGCGACTGCGCCAGACATGCTCGCGCAATTGAAATGCCTGCCAATAGAAATAATCGAGGGTGCTGCGGGCGATACGCACTGGGCGTCCCGAAGAGCCGGAAGTGACACTTTCCCCCACGACCCCATGTCCGTTAGGAAGATGCGTTACGCGCAGTTGGTCTCCCAGTGATTGTACTTCGGCACGGGAGAGAACTGGCAGAGACGCCCATCGCTCGTTCCATTCTGGCATCGCGAGTGCCGCTTGATTTCGTGTCTCAGGATCGAGCCCCGCAGCCCGCAGTCGATCGCGCCAGAAGGGCAATTGCGCGCCAGCATGATCCATCAGTGCCTCAGCTTGTGGACGCCGTACCATGGCCAATTGCTCATCAGTCATAAATTGGCTTTCCGCAAGCTGCCCGAGGACGGCGAGCAGCGCTGCGGCGGGCGCTTGCGGTATCGCCGGCCAAACGGCCCCGGGGAAAGCCGAGTGAGGCGTCGGCAAATTCATTCCCGAGCTTATCTGCCTCGCGCCGCACCCCAAGAACAAACAACACTTCCTGCAATACGCTTGGAACTAAGGCATTTGGCTTCGGGCAGGCATTGTGTCGCTTTTATGAGACAAAGGGCGATTACGATTTTAGCTAACCGGATCTTGATTTTGGCGGATAGAAAAGGGAAGCTTCAGGGCAAAGAGAAAATTTCAGCGAAATGTTTGATCCAAAAATCGTGCCTACCAAATCCGTAATCGCCGAACTTGAGCCATTTGTAGGCCTCGGAATGGAGCGCATTGTGCTGGTCTCGACGGAAGGTGAAGCGGAAGCGGCGTTTCGCGATCTTGCGCAGGCAAAGAATGTCGGGTTTGATACGGAATCAAAGCCAACTTTCCTCAAAGGGCAGCAATCCGAGGGACCGCATGTGCTGCAATTCGCGACTTCCGAGCGGGCTTATATTTTTCAATCCCATATCACCGAGTCGCGGGCCGTGATTGTCCGCCTATTAGAATCCGAAGAGATTCAAAAGATCGGGTTCGATTTGCGAGGGGATCTAACTCATATTTGGAGGCGATTCGGAATCCGACCCGCCGGGATTATTGATTTGGATCGTTCGTTTCGAAAGCTGGGTTATCGTAATGCGGTCGGGGCAAAGTCTGCGATCGCGATGTTGTTCCAGCGGCGGTTGATGAAGTCGAAGAGCGTGACCACCTCGAACTGGGCCAGCCCTAAGCTATCGGAAGGACAATTAGTATATGCGGCGAATGATGCTTATGCGGCGCTCATGGTCTATCAGTTGCTGAATCAGGCCTGATCTAACGGTTTATGTTGGATTTGAATGAAACAAAACGGCCGGAGGTCTCCCCCCGGCCGACTTGTAATTTGATAGATTCTAGCGGAATTGTTCCGTAGAATTCCCTAAATGTGGAAGTTAGACTCAGCCGATGACTTCGGGCCAGTCGGTGTGGGACATCACGCCGCGGGCCTTGTCGGTGCGCTCATAGGTGTGGGCACCGAAGAAGTCGCGTTGGGCTTGCAGCAGGTTTGCGGGGAGAACGGCGCTACGGTAACTATCGTAATAGCCGAGGGATGCGCTAAACGCTGGAACGGGAATTCCTGCGAGGGTGGCCAGGGAGATGACTTCGCGCCAGTTTTGCTGGAATCCATTGAGCAGATTCGTGAAGAACGGGGCGAGCATCAGGTTAGACAGTTTTGCATCGGCGCGATAGGCTTCGGTGATGTCGTTGAGGAAGCGGGCACGAATGATGCAGCCTCCGCGCCAGATAGCAGCGATCTTCGCGAGGTCGAGATCCCAAGCTTTTTCCACACCCATCGCGGCGATGAGGTCCAGGCCTTGAGCGTAGGAAATGATCTTGGACGCGAAGAGTGCGTCGTGGACTTTTTTCACGAGCGCGGCTTTGTCACCGGTGATTTCTGCCTTCGGGCCGTGAAGCACGCTGCTTGCGGCCACGCGTTTGTCTTTCATCGAGGAAAGGATGCGTGCTTCGACGGCGGCGTTGATGGTGGAAATGACGACTGCGTTTTCGACGGCGTTGATGAGCGTCCATTTGCCGGTGCCTTTTTGGCCGGCGGTGTCGAGGATGAGATCGACCAGTGGCTTGCCAGTTTCAGGATCGATTTGTTCGAAAATTTTCGAGGTGATTTGGATGAGATAACTTTCGAGGTCGCCTTCGTTCCAATCAGTGAAAACCGTCGCGAGTTCGGCGGGGGTGAAGCCCGCAGCTTTGAAAATGTTATAGGCTTCGCAAATGAGCTGCATGTCGCCATATTCGATGCCATTGTGGATCATTTTCACATAGTGGCCAGCGCCGCCGGGTCCGATGTGGAAAACGCAGGGCTCACCATCGACTTTCGCGGCGATGGATTCAAAAATCGGCTTCATGACTTCCCAGGTGGAGGCCGGGCCGCCGGGCATGATCGATGGGCCTTTGCGAGCGCCTTCTTCACCGCCGGACACGCCAGCGCCGATGAAGCGGAAGCCGAGATCGCCGAGCCATTTGTCGCGGCGCTCGGTATCGGTGTAGAGGGAGTTTCCGCCGTCGATGATGATATCACCCTTATCTAGCAGCGGGATGAGCGACTCGATGACGGCATCCACCGGACCACCGGCTTTGACCATGATCATGACCTTACGCGGGGAGGCGAGGGACTGGACGAAACCCTCTAACGTGTGCTCGCCAACGATTTTTTTGTCAGGATGTTTTCCGACGAATTCATCCGTGACGGCCGTCGTGCGGTTGTAAACCGAGACTTGGAAGCCACGGGATTCCACGTTGAGAACGAGATTCTGACCCATGACGGCCAGACCAATAAGTCCGAAATCGCTATTGCTCATGATGTAGTGTTTCTAAATAGGGAGGAGGTTTGTGTAACGGGCAAAGGTGCATTCGTGCAACCCCTTGTTGCCAATTCTCTATGCATTTCGCACATTGCGGGGGTGAACTTACCGAATGCCATCACATTTTCGCGTTTAATCATGACTGCGGCCTTCGTGGTGGCGGTGTCACAGCGCAATTTGCCTGGATACGGTATTGGTCTCACGCTTTTCATTATCGCGGCGGCGAGCGATTGGCTAGACGGCTACTTGGCGCGGAAAATGGGCCTCGTCACTCCATTGGGAAAATTGATGGATCCGCTGGCCGACAAAATCCTCGTAAGCGCGGCATTTATTTTTTTCACCGAACGCGGACTCTGCCCGGTGTGGGTGACGGCCCTGATCATCGGGCGTGAGTTCCTCGTCACCGGCCTACGCACCATCGCCATCGAAGCAGGCCATGTGCTTTCGGCAGACAATCTGGGGAAATGGAAGACCACCTTTCAACTCGCCTATCTGATCACCGGCCTCATTTGGCTCACGGGCGAAAAAGCGAAAGAAATGTTTCCCGTGGTCGATTCCCTAAAACACATCGCCCGTCCGTATGCGGAAGGCGGATGGCTGCAACCGATTTTCCTGTGGGCCGCGGTTGCTCTAACC
The DNA here is from genome assembly GCA_025363295.1 of Akkermansiaceae bacterium. Classification (GTDB taxonomy): domain Bacteria; phylum Verrucomicrobiota; class Verrucomicrobiia; order Verrucomicrobiales; family Akkermansiaceae; genus Luteolibacter. The sequence goes on along the minus strand of JANYEC010000021.1, from coordinate 30,817 downwards.
GTAATCTCCGGCTGGAACTATTTGTGGGGATCAAGGAATCTTCTACGGGTGAAGTGATGAGAGGGTGTGTGCTTAAATGGCGAGCTTCCATTGCGGCAGAAATAGTGGCTGCGCTGCGGCTACGCGCATTCGTGCGGACAATAAAGTCGATGGTATCCTTTTTGTGAGTCTCTCCCCGTATTGCCAAAAATGCCAAAGCTTCAATCAGGCAACACGCCTCCGCGATCATGTGTGGTGACGACATTGACAGTTTTTATTCGGCGCATACCATCAAAACGGTAGCGCCCGGTTGTATTCGTCCCACCTAAGCGACTCCTCCTCCCTGCTCACTTACCCGGCATTTCCGGACTCCGTGATTTTTTCTAAACCAGATCCCCCCGACCACATTTTCATTCCTATGGCGCGAGACGCCGTTTGGATCGAACGCCTGCTTTGGGTTTTCGTCCTTTCTTTCGCGCTGGACCATCGGAACGAAATTTCCGGAACGAGTGGTGGTAGTACGGGGCTGGACCAGGTGATTTACCTAATACTGAGCGTTTGTTCCACGGCCGCGATGATGATCATCGGTCGCCGCTTCCTGTTAGTGAGGCCAGGTGCTTGGGTCATTGGATTTTGGGCCATGTTCATCGCCTACATGCTGGCAAATGCAACGCTTCAGGGAGTGGCGCTGGCCCGCTCGGTCCGCGTCATTTTACCTTTGATCCTTTGTTTGTTCAGCATGATCAATTCGCACATCGCGGGGTGTGCAGGGCTATCGCCAACGCGGATTGTTAGGCCCTTGCTCATTGCCGCGTGTGTGAATGTCGTTTGGAAAATCTTCTACGGGCTATTCGTCACGGGCGTCACCTTGGAAACGGCGCGGCTAGAAGTGTTGAGTCCGGCGAATGGTTGGATCGCAGCGTGGATTGCTTGTGCCATGTTGCTGAGAACGCGGTTTCACTGGGGGATCTTGGTGGCAAGCGGGATTATTTTCTCCGGCATCTTAATCACCATTACACGTTCGCTATTCTTCCCGGTGCTCATGGCGGGGTTCGCTGCGATGATCTGCTTTGTGCTTTGTGTTAGGTGGGGGCAGTTCGCGTGGACGAGTCTTTGGAAGCGTCTTATTCCCGTCGCAGCAGCCGGGATCCTGGTCGTCGTTGCCATCGCGGGCGTCGCGGTCTTTCAGCCAGTGGTGCTGGAACGCTGGGGCGAGCGCTTGTTTCATAATACGGCGACGCAGAATCTCAGTGCGGATATTTCTTACCTCACGCGCATGGCAGAGGCAGACGCGATGATGAAAATTCTCCGCGAAGACCCCGTGCATTTCATCAATGGAAAAGGCATCGGTTCCCCCTACTACTGGGACCGCGCTTATCTATCGGAAATTACTCTTGTGATTCCGGACGACGACGACAATTTCGATGGCATGTGGTTTGCGGGTCATTCCATTTGGACCTACAGCCTGCTCTCCGGTGGTATCATCGCGCTTGTGTGCTATCTCACGCTTTTTGGGACTACCGCTGCCCTGAGCCTCAGCGCCGCGAAGGCAAACGCCTCGGACCCCGGACCGGACCAGTGGCTCGCCTTCCTGCCATTCGTCGCTACCTGCTGCTTGCTGAGTGAGACACTAACGGCAAATCCATTTCAGGAAAGGCTCGTTGGAGTGCTCTACGGCCTCATGGTTGGTTTGCCGCAGGCTTTTATCGTGCGGTCATCGTGGATCCACGCGACTTCGCGATCGCTATCGGCATCCAAAAATTGAAAGACTGTCCCTAGGTCAGCCCCGACCCGCGATCACGGCAAGACCTAGTGGGATCCCTGGTTTTTCCACCCAGCGGTAAGACAGCATCGAAACGCCTACCGTTAGGGCGGGACTATGGCATATTGGAGACAGTTAGTGATTTCCGAAGGCGGAGGTGGGAACTTCTGGATCACGAAATTCAGTATCCAAATCACCCCACAATGCCAGTTCCTCGCCACTCCATTCTTGATTCCCAATCCATGATCTTTTATTACTCTGTCGCACCCCCTAACCGCGCACGTGGTTTCACCTAATTCAATAAGATCGTGCCTCTCGATCACCGGAGTAATAATTTCGACTTAATCCGCCTTGCGGCTGCCACACAAGTGGTGCTTTTGCATGCGGTCGAGCAAACGGGGCTGCGCGAAACACTTCCGGAGTGGCAGAGGCATGCTTTCGGTCTCATGGCGTGGCTACCGGGTGTGCCGATCTTTTTCGTCATCAGCGGATTTCTCATCGCTCGCTCTTATGAACGATGCGGCGGGAATCTTGCGGAGTACTTTTGGAATCGATCGCTGCGGATTTTTCCAGCGCTCTGGGTTTGTCTGGGGGTGACATTGATACTCCTCGGGAGTTTTGGATTCCTTCCGGTTTCTTTTCTCAAATCCGGGACATTTGTAGGCTGGCTGTTAGGGCAGTTAAGCTTTCTCCAGTTTTTCAATCCCGATCAATTCCGAGGGTTCGGGATCGGAGTCGCTAACGGCGCGCTATGGACGATCACGGTGGAGTTACAATTCTATCTGTTTGTTCCGCTCCTATACGCCGCGGTTTACCGCTTGAGAACGTGGAAAAAAGTAACAGGGTTGTTACTTTTGTTCCTCTTTCTCGCCTCCTATGCCGCCTACTGCGTCATGAATGTGAAAGTGAACGGTCCTGGGGGATTTTCCCGTGCACCCTTCGCTTTCAAGCTGCTTTACAATACCTTATGGCCCCATCTTTGGATGTTTATGGTGGGGATTTTCATCCACCGCTATTTTGAGCTTCTGCGGAGTTTTCTGGAGGGCAAATTTTTCTATTACATCGGCGCATACCTGCTATTGGCAACGGTCATTGGATACCTCGCCCCTGAATTCTCAGTGCTATTCTATCTCCTGCTGCTGCCAGCTCGCATTCTCTTGGGATTTGCAACGATCTCTGGAGCCTATAGCGCCAAGTCGCTATCGCGCCGCCTACTCTGCGGCACGGATCTTTCCTACGGAATTTATATCTATCATTCATTGGTCATCAATGTTCTTGTCGAGATAGGATTGCTTAAAACGCTTGATGCCCTCCCCATCGTTTTTATTATTACGGCTGTGCTGGGTCTCTTGAGTTGGCATCTGATTGAAAAACCCGTGCTCGCCCGCAAAGCCATTTCCTAAGAGGAGGATGAAAATCACGGATTACACGGATTAGAAGAGAGTGATGAAAAGTATGTCGCTCACCCAATGGGTGAATGCTTTGAATCTTGTAACTCATTCATCATCTGTGTCCATCCGTGGTTCAATTATCTTTTACGTTAATCACCCGCCAATAATCCGCGAGGCCGCTAGGAAGGCCGACGCTGCCAGCACGGACAGGCAGGCTCCGCCCACGATCCGGTCGGTAGCGGTCGAGTTCGGGCGCTGGGTGGAGGATGATTTCGGAAAAACGACCACCGCGTAAAGCATGCCCGCTAACAGGCCGCCCGCGTGCGCCGCGTTGTCCACATAGCGGTAACCGATGAGCCCGATCAAAGCCGTTAGAAATACCCCGGCTGCGAGGCGGCGTCTTGCGCTCAACGGCACCAAGGACTTGTGGAGGGTTTCAAATACTAACAAAAATCCAAGGCAGCCCATCAGCCCGCCGGATGCTCCCACCGTCGGAGCGGTCACGAAACGCGCCGACGCCTCGCCACCGGCGCATGCGGAAAATAAAAAAACCATGGTCAAATGCGGCCAGCGGGCAAACACCTCTAACCGTTTCCCGAGATAAGCGAGCGCCGATGCATTCATCAAGAAATGCACCACATTTCCATGGAGGAGTGGCGCAGTGAATAGCCGCCACCACTCACCGTGGGCATAGCGATCCTTCATCAGCCCGGCTTGCGCGACCCCATCCCAGTTGTGGAAAACCGCCATCATCGATCCCCAACCGGAGCTTTTAACATGGCAAAGCAGTTGTGCCAATCCGACCATAGCCATCAAGCCGAGCAAACCTTTTGTTAGGGGAGCCGATTGCTGTTCCAGCCATGTCTCAAATCGCATCTCAGGCACGGCAGCGGCGATTCCGGCGTCATCCCATCCATGAAGTTTTTTGTGGCGTTTTTGCGCCTGATACCAAGGGATGAAAGCGAAAATCAGAAATAACAGCAGTGCCAACCCCGACTCACCGGATTCCAAAATGGAGCTTGCGGCAAATTTGATGCGTTGGGCGAAACCGAGCGTGTCAGCGGAGGCCGCAGCGATTTGCCCGGCATGGATGAATCCTAGGTAAAACGTGTAGGCTGCGAGGCCAAGCAGCGCCGTTCCAAACCAGCGGATCTTGTACTTCGCGTCGTCTAGGTCATCCCGCGCCCAGCGCGCGCGGGCGGTTCGAAGCGCGTCGCCCATCCCCGTGAGTTCTTCGGGCAGAATCATTCGCGGGTTTTCCGGCGTCCATACCAGCGTCACGCTACCATCGCGGTCCTCGCCGATTGCAGCGGCTAATTTTTCCAGAGAATCGCAGGGATGAGTTTTGCGTTTCGCATCCACCCAACCCCATCCTTGCGGGGCCTCAGGAAAAGCATCTTCACGTGCCCAAATAGGGACGTCGAGATTGTCTTGGTGCATCGCCATCACTGGGTGAGTGCGCCAAGGCTCAGGTTATTTTTCTTTGGGAGCCTCGGTTCCCGCAGGTGCAGGCGCTGGCTCTGCGGGTGGAATGACCTCGGCCGGCGGGGCGGGAGGGGTTTCCAAAGTAGGGGCAGGAGTGGTTGCAGGCGAAGTGGCAGGCGCATCGGCCGGGACTTCCGCAGGGGTTTGCGGCGGAGTCTGGACATCGGCAGGAAGTTCCTCGACGAGTGATTTCGGCGTGGTAGGCGCTTTCGGTGGCTCGGGCTTGATTTCCTTCACCTTGGCTGCGCTTGTTTTCGGGAGTAACATGCTCTTCTGCTTGTTCTGATGGCCGATCAATACGGCGAGGGTCAGGCTCAGAATGAAAAACATTGAACCGAGGTAAACGGTTCCACGTTGCAGGACATTGGTCGTGCGAGCACCGAAGACTTGATCCGTCACGCCTCCGCCAAATGCAGCTCCGAGTCCTTCCTGTTTCGGACGTTGCATCAGAATCAGCAAAGTCATCAAAAGGCAGACGATCACGAAGATCACCAACAGGAGGTTTATGCTAATGGAAAGCCAGTCAATCGCAGCAAAAGTCATGGGCGCGGGACTATGGGTGGCACTTCCGACCTTGTAAAGCAGTGAGTTTTCGGTTTTTTCGGCGGTGATTTTAGGTCAATTCACCTCGTCGATGTGGCCGGGATGTTTCCTTGCAAACGCGGGCGGTCGAGCGACGCTAGCGGCCATTCCTGTATGCGTATGAAGTTTTACTGCGTTGTCATCTGTTTCCTGGGGGTTCTGTTTTCGTCGCCCCATCTTCACGCTCATCAGGTCCCGAGCGTCGAACTGGAATTCATTCAAGAGGAAAAACAGTGGTGTTTGCTCGGTGAAATGGACATCGCCTACATGCTGCCCGAGACCCGCAATATCCCCGGTGGCCCGCCCCTCAGCCGTGCGGCCGTGATGAAATCCTCACCCGAGGAATTCGCCCGCATCCGCAAAGAGACGGAGGTCACGCTGCGCAAACTCTTGCGTTTCACCTTCGCCGGAAAGGACATTCCGTGGCGTGTCGAGTTTCCGGATTTCCAAAAAACGCCGTTCGGCTTACCACCCGAAGATGGCGATGTCGCGCTGATCACCACGCGCTTGATTTTCGATCCTGCTGCCGGCGGAGGTGAACTGCGCGCCCACTGGTCTGGCGAGCAGGAAACCGAGCTCATCATTCTCATCGAAGAGGGGGACAATCCAAAAATCACGAGCACTCTTCCTGGAGGCACTGTCCTGCTGCTGAACGTCGCTCAGAGCGCCGAAGCTCCTCCGCCTGCTAGACAACCTGAGACCGGTGGCTGGATGCTATCAGGATTTCACCACGTCCTTCCCACCGGCTTTGATCACATCCTTTTCATTCTGGGTATGTTTTTGTTAGTCCCGAAATGGAAATCTCTTCTCGAGCAATCACTGCTTTTCACTCTTGCTCATTCTCTCACGCTCGCGCTCTCCGTTTATGGGTTTGCGAATGTCTCGATGAATTTCGTGAACATCATGGTGGCGGTGAGTATCGCATGGATCGGTGTCGAAAACTTACTCATCCGCACGATCAGCAAGCAGCGCTACATCCTTGTTTTCGCCTTTGGTCTCATCCACGGCCTCGGCTTTGCGAGCGGCCTCCGCGATAAGCTCAGTGGCATTCCACAGAGCAAGCTCATCATGCCGCTCATCGGCTTTAACGTCGGCGTCGAGCTTGCGCAGATCACCGTGATCATCGCTGCATTCATCCTCCTCTTGCCGATGCAGCAATGGAAAAACGAAGTCCGGACGTATGGCTCCCTCTTCGTTGCCGTCTGCGGCTTTGCCTGGGTCATCCAACGCGTGTTCTTTGTCTAACGGATCAGCAGCGCCCATAGGAAGGGAATTGTTGCGGTTGAGAGAAGATCCTATGGTGGTGAAAGTAATAGGACCGTTCCGAAGTAAAAGATCCAAGTCATTCGCCCTACTAAAAATCTATCATTTTCCGCTTTTATGAACCTCACCCTGACTTGCGCCTGCACTCTCGCTCTTGCGTTACCCTCTATCAGGCTTGAGGCGAAACCCAGCCTCCCCGCTAGTGACGAGACGCTCGCAACGGAAAAAATGCACTTGGCCCCCGGATTCGCCGCAGAGCTGATCTACGAAGTGCCGAGAGAACAGGGATCATGGGTCGCTCTCACAGAAGACAAAAAGGGCCGCCTCATCGCCAGCGACCAATACGGCGGACTCTATCGCGTCACCCTGCCGATCATTGGCAGCAACGACGAACCAAAAGTGGAGCATCTGAAGATCCCTAACAGCATTAATGGTAAGCCTATCGGCGGTGCTCACGGTTTGCTTTATGCCTTCAATAGTCTGTATGTAATGGTCAACGAAATGGCGGGCAAAGGGATCTGGCGCTTGCGTGATACCGATGGTGATGACCAATTCGATACGGCCGAGTATTTGCGAAAATGCGACGGCGGCGGCGAGCACGGCACTCACGCCCTCGTTCTCGGGCCTGATGGAAACTCAATCTACTTCGTGAATGGAAATCACACCAAGCCTCCGGAAAACCTTGATTTGATCCGCCCTTTCTCAATGGGCGAGGATCACTTGCTCAATCGCCTATGGGATCCGAACGGCCATGCCCGAGGGATCCTCGCTCCGGGTGGATGTGTTTGTAAAATGGACCCTGATGGCAAACGCGTCGAACTCTTCGCCGGCGGATTCCGGAACTCGTATGACATCGCCTTCGATGCAAATGGCGAGCTGTTTACCTACGACTCCGACATGGAGTGGGACATGGGAACCCCTTGGTATATGCCCACACGCATTAACCACATCGTCAGCGGCGGTGATTATGGTTGGCGCTCCGGTGCAGGCCGTTGGCCCGCCTATTATGCCGACTCTCTACCTGCCGTGATCGACATCGGCCCAGGCTCGCCCACGGGCACTATTTTTGGCACTGGCGCGAAGTTTCCTGCGAGATACCAACGCGCGCTTTTCGCCCTCGATTGGACTTTCGGGACGCTCTGGGCGATCCATTTCAAGCCTGATGGCGCGAGCTTTAAGGCAGAGAAAGAGGAATTTGTCAGCGGCAAACCCATGCCATTCACCGATGCAATTATCCGCCGTGAAGACGGTGCCATGTATTTCACCATCGGCGGGCGCAAGAGCCAATCCGCACTCTATCGGGTGACCTACACCGGCTCAGAAAGCACTGCCGCCGCCGCGAATGTCGCACCCACTCTTGAGGCGAATCTCCGTCACCATCTGGAAACATTACAGGAACCTGGCACTGGCCCAGATGCCACCGCCCTAGCTTGGCCATCACTCGCGAGCAAAGATCGCTTCCTCCGTTATGCCGCCCGCGAAGCCATCGAGCGCCAGCCCTCAGCCGCATGGGCGGAAAAAGCCCTCGCCGAAACCCATCCCCAAGCCGCCATCGAGGCACTCATCGCCCTCGCCCGCGTGGGTGATAAGGCGCTCCAGTCGAAACTTATCGTCTCCCTCGAGAGGTTCGATTTCGCGAATCTTCCCGCAGAACTTCAGCTTCCCTACCTCCGCGCTTGGCAGCTCGTCTTCACCCGCATGGGCAAGCCCGCTCCCGAAATCTGTGAGAAACTCGTCACTCGCTTCGATCCACTTTTTCCTAACACGGATCTGCTTGTGAACCGCGAGCTTGTTAGTCTCCTCGTCTATCTGGACTCCCGCAGTATCGTCGCCAAAACCGTGCCCCAGCTCGATACTGTGAAGGACACTAACATCAGTATTGCCAGCGATGCTGTCCTCTCCCGTAACGATCATTACTCCAAAGCTGTCGAGGGCATGCACGACAGCCACCCGAACCGCGAGGCCATCGCCTACGCCTATGCCCTCCGCGAGGCCAAGGTCGGCTGGAGCCCAGAGCTGCGAAAAACTTACTTTGGCTGGTTTCCACACACAACCCAGTGGAACGGCGGCAACAGCTTCAGAGGCTACCTTGAAACCATCCGTAAGGAATCGTTAAAAAAATGCGTCACCGATGAAACCGAACGCATCGCCCTCGATAAGCTTTCCAAGGAAGCTCTGATCGCAGTGCCATCTAACATTATCATGCCCAAAGGCCCCGGTAAGGAGTACACCGCCGGGGAAATCGCTAACCTCGCCAAAGACGGACTCAAAGGACGTAACTTTGAGCAAGGCAAGGCTATGTTTACCTCACAGCTCTGTATCAACTGCCATCACTTCGGTGGCGCGGGTGGGAACAGTGGTCCTGATCTAACTGAATCCGGGAGACGATACAGCGTTAGAGACCTGGCGGAAAACATCGTCAGTCCCTCCAAAGTCATTAGCGATCAATACCCCAGTGAGCAGCTCGATCTCAATGACGGTGGCACCGTCGTCGGCCGCGTCGTCGTCGAAGAAAATGGCAAGCTTTTCGTCATGACCAGCGCCTTCGCTCCTAACAGTCTCACCACCGTGGATGCGGCGAATGTGAAGAGCCGCCAGCGCTCTAATATTTCCATGATGCCTCCTGGCCTGCTCGCCGCACTTAACAAAGATGAACTGCTAGATCTCTTCGCCTACATCCTTTCCGCCGGGAACCCTCAGGACGCGAAGTTCAAATAGCTGTGAATTAGGTTAGTAATCAAATCTACTAGCTTGGAAAGTAGACCATCTCCTCTAAGTTCCTCCCTGCTGCTAGGACCGCATAGTCGTCATGCGCTACTTTTTCCGCAGGCGGCCAGAAGATGCCGGCGGCGATTTTTCCCGCGATCCAGTGAGCGCAAGCTTGGGCGGCGATGAGATCGACGGCTTCGAAATCCGACCATTCGTGGAGGGCCACATCGGACTCGGTGGGGCCGAGGGTGAAATAACAGGGCATCGGCAGCGTTTGCTCGCGGTCGTTGACGGCAGCGGCGTAGAGCGGGAGTTGCAGGTTTTGCCAGCGGTAACTCACGGACTTGCCTTTTTCCTCACTGAGATAAATCACCGGGTCTTCCATCGTGTAGTGCGCAGGCAGCACGGTGGAGGAGACGACTTTTTTCCGGTGCGCCTGCTCCACCCCTTTGACCTCACCGGTTTTATAATCAATCACCCGCAGCCTGCCCGTCTCGCGGTGGCGGTCGATGCGGTCGATCTTGGCGACGATCAACGCATTTCCCACGGGGATCTCCACCTTGCGCTCGACATCGACAATTTCCCAGCCGGCGCCCCGCTGCTGAGCCTGAATCTGTGAGAGCCAGAAAAAGCGCTGACGCAGTGCCTCGGTTTGAATTCTGATAGAAAGTGGCGGGCGCTTGTCAAACCATTCCGTCACTACTCGGTCGAGTTCTGCGGATAGCCACTGGTGGATCATTTTCGCATCATCCAGAGTGCGGGCTGCAACATCGCGGCCCCAGCGCTCGAGCACTTCGTGGGCTACATTTCCAAAGTCCCGCGCATTCCATTCTCCACGCTCGGTTTCTGTGCGTTGCATGCGGACGGCGTGTTTTAAATAATAACGGAACGGGCAGTTTAGATAGTCGGTTAGGGACGTGACGTAGAGGCGTGTGGGTGGATCGACCTTGCGAGGCCTCCACTGCCAATCCGCTTCCCAGCGCAGGCCTGCTTCAGGCGGCTCGATCTCGCGAAAGAGGGTTTTCACTCGATCCGGTAAGTCCTCACGCTTAGCTGCTAGAAGAACCCGTGAGGGCAGCAGCGACTCGCCACCCGCGCCGGATTTTCCACAGATTACATCGGTGCGGCCGTGTTGGCGGCGGGCGAGGATCATGGACTGATAGAGAAATGCGTCCCGTGCGGCGCGATCGGCATCCATGATCAGGCCTAACCGCTCGCGACTTGCCTCACTCAGCCACGGCTCGCCGCCGCTCCTTGCTGGGACCTTGCCTTCATTCATGCCGCAAAGCACCAGGTGGCTGCCGGGCTCATGAAAAAGTTCCAGCCAGCCTTGCACGTCGATCACACGTCCTTCCGGCGGCAGCGGGGTAGGGGAGGGGAGTTCGGAAAGCATCAGCTCGATCCAAAATCTCGCGCCACGTTCGACCTGCGCCATCATCGGCTCCGCCGCGGCGATCCATTCGGTCATGGTGAGCGAGGTTTCGTCCGTAATGGGTCCGGTGCGGCCGAGCATTTCTAGCAGACGTCGCATCACGCCGCTGAAATCGTCTCGCAGGAAACTACCGCGCCAGCGTTCGAGTGCATCGGCGGCGGCACAAAGTTCTTCAGCAGATTGTTTTTCCCAATCGTTGCGAAAATTTTCTGCAGTGACGCGTCGTTGTAAATCTTCAGTGCGCGCAACCATCCATTGATTTCGCAATTCGGAGAGGCGCTTGGCTTTTTGGGCACGTTTTCCGTTCACGAGAATTCCGGTTTCCGGCATGGATAGCAGATCGCCCATTGTCGCGAGCGTGGGGTCTGCTAGCCACGCGCACCAGACCTTAAACCAGCGTGAAAGCCCCGAGCTCACACTTTTTTCAGCCGGATGAAAAGCGGGCCAGCCCTCGCGGGTAAAGGCCCGTGCCAGCTCAGCGCCCACCTCCGCGTCCGCCGATCCGAGGGCGAGATCGCTAGAAGCGGTTTTCATTTTTGCTAAAATTTTCAATGCCTCCACCGCCTGCTGCCTTGGATCAGCGGTGACTTGTGCGGAATCCGGCCATGGCAATGCGCGCTCCGCCCAGGTGGCCAGCGGACGGCCGATTGGTGAGAATGAATCCGCTTCGTTTTCTGGCGCACCGATCAATGCGGTGACTTTTGCACTCCCTGCCAACCACGCCCGCTCGACTAAGGGCGGCATTTCGGCCACGCCGGCGAGAACGATGTGGGTGATTTCTGTTGGGATCTTGATGCCCTCCGCGAGCGCCCGGCTTCGGCTTTGGTAGCCCCAAGATTTCAACTGCTGCTCCACGAGATCTTCCAGTCTGCCCAGCGCCGCCCAGCGCTCCGCCTCCACGCTCTCGCGCAGCTTGCGCGCGGCGGCGGCGAGGGTGAGGCCATTTTCCTGCAATGAACGCCGGAGTGTGACCATTTCTCGTGCGAGGCCGCCCGCCCAGTCGCTTCCCTCGCTGGGTTTTTCAGGAAACAGGGCGGTGTATTCCGTCCAGTCGGTCACGCCCTCTAACACTTCCACCCAAGCCACATGATCCACCCAATCCGCGGCGATTTCGGCACTCTCGGTTTTTAAAAATGAACCCGGCGTCACCACTTTTGGGGCGAGCAAGGCACCCGCGCATTCTGCTAGTGATTCGCGCAGCCTCCTGCCACTTTGCGCGGTGGGCACCACAACGATCAAGTGCGGCAGTTCATCCCGCCGTTCTAGCAGCCAAGCCACGGCTAGCTTGAGAAACGGTTCATCCCACCCAAGAAATACGCGCTCGATCATTGATGCGAGCTTCACCCGCAAGCCCAGCGGTGGAAATGATAATTCCCATGCGGGCACAAAAAAACGAGTGCCATTTGGCACCCGCTCATTTCTCCGATTGCGGAACCGGAAATATTATTCAGCGGAGTCCGCAGACGGGACTGCAGGAGCGTTCGAGTAGCGCCAGCGGATTTTGTTGCGCTTGGAAGCGGAACGCAATTTGCGTTGCTTACGCTCGGTAGGTGTCTCAAATGCGCGGCGGCGGCGCATTTCTTCGAGGATTCCCTCGGAATCAAGCTTTGTTTTGAGGCGTTTAAGAGCACGGTCAACGGGCTCGCCTTTCTTCATGATCACTCCACGCATGCGATGATTGTTGTTTTAGTTTAGTTAGTTCCGCTGTTTTGTCGGGGCGGGGTAATTGGGGGATTGGCTGGAACTTGTCAAGACGGAACCCGACAGGAATTTGAAAAAAGGGGGGCTTGCTTAGGGGCTCCGTTTCGTGTAGCCACCTATGTCCTTCAGCTATCGGCGCGCGATTGCGCCGTCCGTTCGGTTAAACATCCGGCTGCTGAAGCTTGTAAAACCAACACATTATGTATCGAATTCCATTTAATCGTGTGGACTGGATCACCAGTTCGTTCCTCATTGGCACCGCCCTAATCGCCCTGATCGGGGTTCCCGTCTATCTTGTGAAATTTGGCATCAACTGGTTTCAGTTCGCCATGTTTTTCTTCTATGTCACTGCGACGATGATGAGCATCACCGTAGGATATCACCGTTTATTCTCGCATCTTTCTTTCAAAGCGAAGTTGCCGGTCAAATTTTTCACCCTCGTTTTCGGCGCCTGTGCGTTTGAAAATTCCTGTCTGAATTGGGCGTCCGACCATCGCCGCCACCACAAGCACGTGGACCACGACGAAGACCCGTATGACATTTCCAAGGGTTTCTTCTGGGCGCACATCGGCTGGTTGCTTTTCAAACTCAATCCAGAGCCGCCGATGGATAACGTGGCCGATCTCCGCAAGGACAAGCTCGTGATGTGGCAGCACAATTATGTGCATTGGATCGCCCTCGTCGTGGGAATCTTTATTCCGATGTCTCTCGGCTATCTCTGGAATCACTTCCATGGCATGAATGCATGGCACGGCGCGCTCGGTGCCTTCATGCTTGCAGGGATCGCCCGGATCGTGGTTGCCCAACATTGCACGTTTTTCATCAACTCACTTTGCCACACCGTCGGCACGCAGCCCTACTCCACCACCCACAGTGCCCGTGACAGTGCGGTCATGGCTTTCCTCACGTTTGGCGAAGGCTATCACAATTATCATCACGAGTTCCAACACGACTACCGCAATGGGGTGAAGCCGTGGCAGTGGGATCCAAGTAAGTGGACGATCTGGACGCTCTCCAAACTCGGCCTCGCCGATGGGCTGCGGAAAGTGCCTGATAGCCGGATTCTGCTGGCTGAAATGGGTGAGGCGCGGCGTAAGGCGGAGAAGCATCTTGAGGAGGTCCGCGAAAAGGGCAATGCCCATGCGCACACCGTTTTGGACACCCTGCACGAACTCGTGGAAGAGATGTCTGCGAATTATCACGAGCTCGAAAAAGCCGTTTCGGATCGCGTCCAGCTTTCCAAAGAAAAGCTCGATCACTGGCAGGAAGAAACTCGCAGCATGTTGCGTGAGATCCGGCGGATGTCCGCAGCGGCAATGGCTTGATTTTACGAAGCCTGCGAAAATTTATAAGCGCCCGTTGACTGAAAAGTTGACGGGCGTTTTTCTATATGGCCGCCCAGATCGAGAGATCACGGCGCAATGTCTGATAGGCCAAAATCCATTCTCATTTTTTGGTAGAGGCAAACGTATTCCTCTTCCAATCGCGCGGCGAAAGCTGCTCTTCCGGCACGGGTGTTACTTTCGGGGGAGGCGTGCATGGGCTTGCCGACTGTTACCCAGAGCCGCCCGCGTTTCGCTGGCAACCAAGGCCCGACGCGTCCTAACTGGTCGGTGCCCAGAACAATGACCGGTAAAACTGGCCGTCCTGAGCGAGCCGCTAACAGGCAGACGCCACGTTTGATAGATGCCCCCCGCAGTACAGAGTCAGAACCTTTGACGAGCTCTCCTTCGGGAAAAATTCCCACTGCCTCGCCGCGTTTCAGGCGTCGCAAGCCTTCGCGGATGGCTGGTAGCGCTGCGCCCGAGCGATCCACTTGGAAGGCGCCGCCGTGATAGAGGACATTCCGCATCAGCCATTGCTTGTGGAATTCTACCCGGGACATCCAACTGATTTTCCGCCGAATCAACGCGCTGACGACGATCGGGTCGAGATGACTGACATGGCTAACGGCGATCAAGATGCCATCGGTGGTTTCAGCGAGATCGAGCCCGCTGGATTTCATTCGCATGGTGCAGCCGAACACCACGCGCCACAGGACCCGGCAAAAGTCGTAAAACCAGCCAGGGCTTTTGGATCTTGGGGTGATCATTCGGCAGTCAGAAAAATTTTCATGCAAGAAGCTGCGGTGGATCTGTCACGGCGGCAAGGAACATCAACGGTTTTCTCTTTTCTGGACAGCCGGAAGCAGCTTCTCCAGAGTGCGGCAAGTTCATGCGTATTTCAGACCGCTACATCGGGAAACAAGTGCTCCTCGGGACACTGTATGCCGTCGTCGTGCTGGGGATCGTGCTGGTGCTGGGAAATCTTTTCCAGCAGATCCGTCCGCTGCTGGTGGATCAGAAGGCACCCTTGAGCCTCGTGCTGCGCTTTGTGATGTTAGTTCTGCCTTTGTCGCTGATGTACACCGTGCCGTGGGGCTTTCTATCAGCGGTGCTGTTGGTTTTTGGGAAGCTTTCGACTAACCAAGAAATCACGAGTTTTCGGGTGGCGGGATTGAGCTTGGCAAGGTTATCGGCACCGGTGTTTGTGATCGGTTTTTTCCTTTCTCTAGCAAGTTTATATTTGAATATTTATGTGGTGCCTTTCTCCAAGGCATCTTCCGTTCAGTTGTTATATGAGCAGGCATCGCGCGATCCTGATTCGCTGCTAAAGCCGGGTGTGGTCCAAGGGAATTTCAAAGCAGATGATAACAACTTACAGAAAGTGCTGATCGAAGGGAAATCCGATGATTGGGTTAAAGGATTTCATTTCTATCAAACATCGAAAACCCCGGATCAAAAAGCGGACATCACTTATGTTCATGCACGCCGCGCGGCTCTGAGCGTGGATCCAGTGAAGAGTCAATTGCGCGTCAAACTTGAAGACGCCTATTTTGAGACGCGCAATGAAAAGGGCGAGATCTCGACCGCCTACGCGGCGCAGGCCGAGCCATTGCTGATAGACTTGAAGGATTCCAAAATGAAAAAACTGAGGCAGTCCGCGATGACCAATGAAGAGATTCTCTATCAAGTTGCGACGAATCCGAGCCTTTCCAAAGGCAAGAAAGTGTTATTCCGCTCGGAAATTACACGGCGTTATTCTTTTTCGATGGCCTGCCTCGCGTTTGCTTTTGTGGCAGTGCCGCTCGGATTAAATTCGCGCCGCCGTGATACTTCCGGCGGCCTGATCATCAGTCTGCTGATAGGCACCGGATATTTCATGATCACGCTGCTGGCGAACCAGTTTAAAACAGATGCCGGGGCAACCATGATGTTGTGGACCCCTAACATTGTTTGTTTTTTGTTAGGTTTGTTTCTCTTCCGCAAAGCGCGATTCAAGTAGGAGGCAAATGATCCGATGAAATTTTTCGGTTCGATCACTAGAGTAACCCGTGACCTGCGGAATTTTTTCGCGACCGAACACGTCTCTTTAGCTCCTTTTACGAAGGATGTGGTGGGCTACAGTTTTCCCAAACTCCGCAGCGATGCATGGGCTGCCTTGAACGTCACCGTGCTGGCGATTGCCCAGGGCATCGCCTTTGCGGCGATCGCCGGATTGCCGGTGGTCTATGGCATCATCTGCACGGCGGTGGCGGCATTCATCGCACCGCTGTTCGCGGGATCGCGGCATACTATTCTCGGGCCTACGAATGCGACGGCGGCGGTGCTGTTTAGTTTCTTCTCGCTGCATCCCAATCTAGCAGAGCGGGCGACTGAGTTGATGCCGCTGCTGGTTTTTCTCGTCGGACTGATCGCGACGGCGGGTGCGATTTTCCGCGTGGCGGACCTGCTGCAATATGTTTCACGCAGCGTGTTAGTGGGCTACATTTCCGGTGCGGCCGTGCTGATCGTGGCGAACCAACTCAAGTCGTTGTTAGGCGTGGAAGCCTATCTGGGTGACGATAAGTCCGGGACGCTGGCGAGCTTGCTGGTGGGATTGGTGAAGGCCGTGCCGCACACGAGTTGGATCTCACTTTCGGTCGGAGTGGCGACGCTGTTAATTTTTCTCGTGTTTCGGCGCTGGCGTTCCACGTGGCCGGCGTTTGGGATCGTGTTGGTGATTTCCTCGGCGCTTTTCGGGGTGCTGATCCATGAGAAAATCGGCCCTTTCGCGGAGGTGAAAACGTTCGCGACTTTTGGCATGAAAGAGCTAATGCCGAAATTTCCGCAACTGATCACGGCGAACTTTTTCGGGGACATTTCCGCGCTAATAAGTATCGCGTTCGCTCTTGCGTTCCTCGCCTCTTTGGAAAATTCGCTGATGGCGAAAACGTTAGCATCCAAAACCGGCGACCGGACTGATGGAAATCAAGACATGCTGGCCGTGGGTATGGCGAATTTCGCCAGCGCCGTCGCAGGAGGAATGCCAGCGTCCGGCTCACTGACTCGCTCGATGCTCAATCATGAGTCTGGCGCTCGCACGCGGTTTGCCTCGATGATTTCCGGGCTCTACACCATGGCCTTCGCGGTGCTGATCGCCGCGTCCGTGGGCTGGGGCGTACCGCTGATCGACTACGTGCCGAAGTCCGCGCTCGCGGCGCTGGTCATTGCACTTTCATTTTCGCTTTTTAACTTACGCCACATCCGGATCTGCCTGCGTTCCACCTCCGATGATGCGTCGGTGCTGATCATCACCTTCATTGCTACGCTGCTGGCCCCCTTGCACGTGGCGATTTTCATTGGCGTCGCCATTTCGATCACCCTGTTTCTACGCAAGGCGAGCCGACCTCATTTGGTGGAGTATGACTTCAATGAAGCGGGGGAACTTCGTGAAATGGGTGAAACACGCCAGCGCCCAATTCCGGCAATCTCAATCGTGCATGTGGAGGGCGATTTGTTTTTCGGAGCTGCCGAGCTTTTCAGGACGCAAATCCAGCGCACAGCCTCCGATCCGGCGATCCAAGTGATCATCCTGCGTTTAAAAAACGCGCGGCATCTCGATGCGACCAGTGTGATGGCGTTAGAGGATTTGATCCTATTTATGCGGGGCAGGGGCCTTCATTTAATTGTCTCAGGGGCGACGCGAGAGGTCTATCGAGTCCTAAAAAAATCTGGCGTTCTCATCACCTTGCAGGAGGGCTGTGTGCGGCGCGAGGGGCAGAGCAATATTTTCCTAAGTAATCCCCAGAATCCGAATCTATCCACTCGAGCCGCTCTCAAGCGCGCCCAGCAACTTCTGGGCACGGACAAAGCAGACATTCGGATTTTCTATGATCCGAACCAACCTAAAACAGCTCCCTGAAAAATCGGTTATAATTGAGAAAGCAAACGGACGATTTGAACGGTCGGCTTGCCGCTGCTAGAGGGGGCCTAGGGAACAAAGAAGGAAGCGTGTTTTCAACGGAGGAGGTGAAAAGTTTGATAGACAGTCTGTGAAGGTTTAATGCCACCGGTCTCTTTGAAGTTGCCGACCTGATACGCGCCAATCGTGACTTCGATTGGCTTGGTGAAGCCAACTGGAACTTCGGTAGGGACAAGTGTACTATCCTTTATGATGCCCGGACCTTTCAAAACGAAATAATCCACCTTCAAATCGGCAGAGCTTTTTGATTCGAGTTTGATTGCACTGGAAGAGGCTGGCGCGTCTGGGATCGGTTTGAACTCGACTGTCTGTGCGGTGCCATTTTTCACCACTTCGCTCGGTGTTAGCTTGATCTGGCAAGTGCGCCCGGCGCCGGAAAACTCCTGATCGCTTTCATGAAAAATACGTACGAATGACATATTAAACCCATCCCCCTCCGCGAGACGGTGACGCTTTAAGCGGAGGTTGAGGCGAGTTTCCGTGACACCGCGCGCGTCCTTGAGTTGCTCGCTGCTCACAAGATCAAACACGCCGCCGTGGGCATTGAATTGCAATGGAATTTGACTCGCAGGCAAATGAGTGAGTCCAGGAAAAACGATGTCCTCGTAAATGTGCGGCTCCTCCGGGTGTTTGACGTGCTCCTTGTCTTTCACCGTGCAGATTTGAGGTGGCTCGGTGAAGTGAGAGGTAGTTAGAGTTAGCAGTCCGTCATCATGCAGCAGAGGCTCGGCATTGGGCATGACGGCCATACGGCCATGGGCTAGATCGATGGGTTTTGATTGTTCATCAAGCAGGGTGAACAACTCGATTTTTTTACGAGGTTCTTCCCATCCGACTTTGTATTGATTCTGCGCCAGGGTTTCGTTAGGAAACCAGAGGGCCTCGCTGCGCTTGCCCTTGTATTCGAGATACGGAGCGGGCATTGGATAATCTTTGGGCAACTCACCCGTGGCAGGAATTTTTGGACACATCAGCCAGCCATCGCGCAAGGTTAGATTTTTCAATGGGTCACCAACTTTTTCTGGAAGTCGGGCACTTGCAATAGCCTGCAACCAGTCGGCTACAAATTGGTAATTGCGCGGATACATATCGAAGTGGCCGCTCGTCATTTCCCAGCACGAGCCAAAGAGTTCAGCGTGAGGTTCGTAAGTGGTGCCGGGATTGTCGTCGTGATCGCCCTTGCGGTAGCTGCTCAAATAAGTTCCGTAGGCCAAAGGAAATGCGGCCCAGCTAACTGTTTCCTGGTTGCCTGAAGTTACAAAAAGGATGGGCACGTTTCGCAGCGCCATCGCAGCGTCTGGGTGGAAAGCTTTTCCGCCCGCGCCGAAGAAAGTGTAAATGTCCGGCAGGCCAGCTTTGATAGGAATGCTGGCGAGGCAGTGCTCGGGATTGCGAATGGCGGCCTCAAACGGGAAGCCGCAAAACGCCGAGTGGCCGAGTGGAACGATGGGGGCGTTGACCAATTCGGGATGCTCGGAGAGATCAGCTAGCTTTTGGAGGTAACCATCGTAAACGGCAGTCTGCTCGGGATTCGTCACATCGAAACCTGGAGACTTCATCATGATTTCACCAATGTCTTTGGACCACGGTGTAAAAAGAATTTGTGCGATTCCGTATTGGCGGCACACGGCGCGCACCGGGGCACTTTGCAGGATATTAATTGGGAGGCCATTGTGCATGCCTACCATTACCGCCCGAATCTTGGGTGTGTTGGGTGGAACCCAAAGATAGGCTCCAAGATTGGGGCGTTTCGAGTCAGTGCCCGGAACAAAAAACTGGTAAATGCTATCGGTCCCCGTTGCAGACGAATTAGAAGGTGACGCGTTTCCAGTTAGAGGCAATGTGGATAGACATAAGCAAACGGCGGGCAGGATTCGTGAGAGTGTCATAGGTTATTTAGGTTTATTGTTAGATGAATTTTTTCTCGTATTATTTTATTACAATTACAAGTCCGGGGTCCGATAGATCGCCTTTCGTTGCGGCGGAAAGCCCGATTTGGTCGATCACACTCCCGGGGATGGTGAGCCTGTTGTTTTGAATCGTTACTTTTGTGCTGATATCTACCGCAGTATCTCCGGCTAAATCTTGAGCTAGAATTTTACTTTTAATGGGTATCGACTGGCTGAAAATAAAAGTCAACGAGCGATAACGGCCAAAAACACCCAGCGCAGGGGGCATATCGCCGGCTTGTATTTCCACATCCGCTTGAGGAATGAAGTAACCTTTTTCTGGAGTGATTCGGCCTAAGGCCGCAACGCTGACCGCTCCGTTTTGGTGACGACTCGCCAGAACCCATGGCTTGTCTTCGGCTGCCGTGACCTCAGGCAAGGGGATTCCACGGGCCACTCGAGCCGGGGCAGTCTGAGTGGCGACTTTGTCATTGGCAGACATATCCCAGCTGTCGCCCAGACTGCATTTCCAGCTATCCGAAAGAACCTCCGTATCTGTAGCGAAAGGCGTTATATTTGCGGAATAAGGCGGCGCAATCCGGTGCCAACGAATGGCTCGAGTCACCTCATCCATGCGTTGCTTGGGGTGTCGGGGACCACCCATGTAAATATCCATATCGCCGCTAGGACGCAGCCCGATGTATGGTGAGCGAAAAATTCCCACCGAGCAGCCTAGAGCCGCCCCAAGGTAAACCTCGTCCTCACAGTTGATGATGGCCTTGGCGTCCGGCTGACCGGCAGCGGTTTCGAGCAATGCTGCCACCCGATCGATGGACGTGGGCAGGGACAGCGGCTGATCACGATCGTAAATACGCACCACATCATCGTGCTTTAACATATCGAGTCGCGACGAACCGTAGTTTGTCGCAGCTCGATTGTTTGGCCCGTGATTGAAAGGGCCCGCAGCGATGGAATTTTCGATTATTAATCCGAGGTGCGCCTGTTTGGCCAACTCCGAGTATTTGCTGCCGTTATCTCCGGTATCGACCTTCCAATATAAAATGTCTGCGGCGTGACTCCACGCCAGTCGTTCCGTGGCCGCTTGATCGGGCTCGGCGACGCGCCTCGTCCAAAGACCGAGTCCGCGCCAACCGGCTTTTTTCAGGTCGTTATTGAACTTTTCCAAATTCTTGGCCGGGTCGATATCGAAGTAGGAAGGGAACTTGAGGGGATTGAGTTGCAGTGCGGTCATGTCGTTTTTCGGGTAATACCCGTCATCAACCACGAAAATAAGATCGCTCCGAACTTTGGAAAATAGCGACGCCCAACCGTTTGGCTTAAAAATCTCTTGCTCGTTCAAGTTCGCCCTTCCGGTTTCAAGCCCGGCTCCCCCGAAAAGCAGTTGATTGTTCATGGAGGTCGCGCCTTGGCCCCAGATGTAGTTTTGGGCTGCCCAGGTGCACCAGTAGTTAGGAGTTTTACCCGGGGTTTCAGGAATCAAGTTGTTTATGCACGCCGTGGTCGCCGGTGCCCCAATGGACGTCTTTTTTAGCAGGAACGAAATCGCAAACAGAAGGGCGAAAAAGAGTGAGTTTACTCTTTTCATTGAATCTTCAAGGTTATCATTGGGGAGGGGAAGGACGGATGATTCTGCAAGCTTACTTCAAAACTATTTTGAAGGCATCGGCGCGGGCAGCGCAGTTCGCGAGTCGGGCCGGGATTGTCCATCAGTCGAGCTGACTTGTTTTGCCGCAAGCTTTGCCCCCTCAATCTTGAGGCCAAAGGCAAATTTACACGGAGCCTGTTTTGGCAGGAACACTTCAAGTCCCTCCGGTGTCTGCTTAAAATCGAGGCGTGCTTTTGAGGCGAGCAGCGTGACGGCGGCGACCGTGCCCGCTCCCGATGGTAGTGAGCGAATCACCGTCTTGCTGTCCTTTGGCCACGCCATCAGGTAGGCGTAAACGGCGCCGTCTTTTGTGGTGAAGCGGATGTCGTTACCCGTGTAGGGTGTCAGTGCCTGTCCTTGGCCTAGATTTCCGCCGCCCATCTGAACGCTCCCCTCGCCCCAGACATCCCAAGCGTTGGAATCGTAGATTCCTTCGCTGTTCGCATCCATCCAGTCACCCATTTCGTTCAGTGTTTGTTCGCCGCCGGGGTCAAGCTCGCCCGCTGGCGTGAGCGGGATGTTGATGGCGTAGTTACCGTCCTTTGCGACGGCCTCCAGCATCTGGTGGATGACCATGCCGCTGTCGTAGAAGGTGCCGGCTTTGTAAAACCACTCGCCCAAGCCGTTCTCCGTCTGCCAAGGCTGGTCGAGCTTAATGTCCTTGGGCACCTTGGATTCCACATTCACCGCCACCGCCCGCTTGTCCTCGTTGCCTTTGCTAAAAGCCATCGCCTCAAGCGCCCCGCCGTGCGCTTTCATGCTCATGTTGTAAAGGTGGGCGATGACGCGCGGCGTGGCATCGGCGCGCAGACCCTTTCCAGTGCCGTGTCCGCAAAAGGGATAGCTGCCCCCACCGTCGAAGTAGATGAAATCAGGCGAAAATTGGTCAATCGCATCCATGACGCGCCGAGTCCACTTGGTCGCATACCACACGGCAAAATCGCGGTGGTTTTTTAGGTCCCCATTCGTGATGCCATGCGAAAGAGGGTCCTTCATCCGAAAGCTGATTTTCCGCGCAGCGCCTTCTCCATCCTGCCAACTGTCGGGGACGGTCACTTCGTCCGCCAAGTCGATACCGTAGAGATCCTTCAAATCGAGTCCTTGGTCCTTCCACCACGTCTTCTTTTCCTCATAATTTTGCGCGCCGTCGTAAGGGACCCCCGCCCTCGAACCCCCCAGATCAGACAGGAACGCGGGCTGATACCACCAGAGCGAGTAGTCACCATGGAACGCTATACCGAAGCGAATCCCCTGCTTATCCGCCGCCTTCTTCCAACCACCCAAGATGTCCCGGTGCGGCCCGATATTGACGGCATTCCAAGGCTGCCATTTGGAGTTCCACAGATCGAAATTATCATGGTGCATTCCCTGACCGATGACGTAGCGCGCGCCGGCGCGTTTATAGAGCGCCATCAGTTTGTCTGGGTTCCACTTTTCGGCCTTCCACAACGGGAGCATGTCCTTGTAGCCAAACTCACTCGGGTGGCCGTAGCGCTCGAGATGATGCTGGTAAACCTCCGTGTATTTACCCCAGGCGTATTTGGGCATGTAGAGCCACTTCGCATACCAGTCGCCATCCTCCCCGACCGATTGCGGGCCCCAGTGCAGCCACATTCCAATCTTCGCCCTGCGCCACCACGTAGGTGTTTTGAAATGATCACCGAGCGATTTCCAAGTCGGCTCGCAAAGGCCGTCGGCGATCGGCACCTTGATTTCTTCCATAGGCGCTTGGGAGGCCAAAACCGGGCCGCCACTAGCCAGCAAAAGAGCCATGGGAAAAATTAAGAAATCCTTCATCGCGCGATGTGAAGAGATAGTGTTACGTAACATGCCAAATGTGGAAAATTAGAAATTGCAAAGTAAACGGACAGGTTTTGGCGCCGCGCCCAAACGGCGGACTTGGCTTTGACGACGATCTATCAGTTATTCAAACAAACCTAATCGTTGAAGCTATTAGAAAGCAAAAGCAAAACGTAAAAAGGTAAAGCCATTCATTTTAAGGTAATTTTGAAGGCGATGGCATACGCATTCGGCCATGTGGTTAGAGCTGAAATCGAAATGCCTTCCGATTGTTGTGTCCACGCAATTTTCCCAGAGTAACCGAGCAATTCGATCGATGCAATTGGAGTCGAGGTCGCGCTGAGTGATTTAATCACGATGTCCTTTTTGGGAAGACCGCATACAATGGCATACAAGGTTCGTCCGTCCTTGGAGCGGGTGAAACGAATATCTTCCGCGCCGAGAGGGCGAACTTTCTTTTCAATCACTTCGCCAGTGCCGAGATGGACCGCAGCATCTTCCATAACCGGACCTTCGCCAAAGATTTTCCACGGACGCGTGGCGTAAATGGCTTCGCCGTTCACCTCTAACCACGCGCCCATTTCGTTGAGGAAGTGGACCTCGTGATCATCAATTGTACCGTCGGCACGCACCGGAACGCTCAGCATGAGATTGCCATTCTTGCTTACGATATCAGCCAGCATCGGAATAATCTCGCTAGGTTTTTTGTAGCCGTTGCGCTCACCGACACCGCGATCATAGTGCCAAGTGCCGATGCAGGTGTCGGTCTGCCACGGTTCAAGCAAGATGTCCTCTGCGCCGCCGCGTTCGATGTCGAAGAGCAGGGATTTTTTGCGGTCGTCCGAAAGTTTCTTGGCGGCGATTAAACCGGTGAGTTTTCCCCCGTTGGTGGCCATGTTTGTATTGTAGAAATGCGCAGCGATACGCAGGCCGATGGTCGGATCGTCGTTGTAAAGCGGAAGCCCGCGCGTGATATCGTCGTCGAAATACAACATGTCCGGGTGATACCGATTCACGAGATCCATGGTGCGGTTGTAGAACTTCCGCATGTAGTCGGCGCTGTATTTGTCCTTCGGCCCGTGGTTCTGCGCGTAAAGATCGGTCTGCGGATCGAGTCCTTCCCACCATAGACCTTTGCCTTGCTCGGCAGTTTGGTTGCCGTCATACGGCACGCCGGCCTTGGGGCCGGTTTTGTCAATACCTTTGGAGACATCGTTCCAGCCCCAAGCGCGCGCCGCGTGGACGCTCAAGCCGAAAGGGATTCCTTGGTCTTTGGCGGCCTTGGCCCAGCCGGCGATGAGATCTTTCTTCGGCCCGAGGTTCACTGAATTCCACGGCTGATATTTGCTGTCCCACGTATCGAAATTGTCGTGGTGGTTGGCCAGAGCCATGAAGTATTTCGCGCCGGATTTTTTATACAGTGCGACCAGTTTGTCCGGGTCCCAATTCTCGGCCTTCCACTGGGGGATTACGTCTTTAAACCCAAACTCCGAAGGGTGGCCGTAGTGCTCGACGTGATATTGGTAAACGCCATTCGGCTCACCCTTTTTGTTGAGCTGAGAATACATGTTACGCGCATACCAGTCGCCTTTCTCGGGCTCGCATTGCGGTCCCCAATGCGCCCATATGCCGAACTTTGCATCGCGGAACCAGTCCGGAAACTCATATTGTGTAAGCGATTCCCACGTGGGTTGGAACTTGCCCGGCAACACGGGCTCCTCCTTTTGGTTGGCGGCGCGGGCGGCTGCGGTCAGCGCGGCGTAATGCTCCGCTTGGGTTTCCGCGCGAAGGGGGAAGGCGTAGGAAGCGATGAAAAGAAAAGGGAGGATTCGCTGGATTTTCATATCGAGAAGTGATTGGGGTTTATTATGGATGAATTGTTGCGATTTATTTCAAAGGTGATGGAAGGACCATCCAGTTGTTTTGAATAACTTTACAGTGAAATCGATTGCCTGATTTTTAATCCAACTAAGTGTCGCTGTTATTCATGCTTTGTAGGCAGCCAGGTGCAAATGTGCTTTCCGTTCCAACTGTTCACCGAGGCATAGTCCATCATCTGGATGAATCCGTCGCTTGTGGGCACGCGAAATTGCAAGCGTGTGGTCGGTAGCGTGGGGACGATTGGCGTAGCTTCTATGTATCCGTCTTTTGTTATAAAGCTAACAGGTTTGTTGTAGTCGGAGTCCAGATTCTCATCGCGAGCTAGAACGATGGGACCACGAACAAGGGCTTGGAAATGGTCGCCAGCCGGGTCGCTTCCATGCGGTGCATCAATAAGACGGCAACGCATGTCCAAACCGAGCTCAATCTTGTCACCATGAGACCATGTTCGGTCAATAGAAGCATATGTTCCCGCTACTGCTTTGAGCGCTCGGCCATTGACGGAAAGCGTAGTCTTAGTGCTCCAAGCTGGAATGCGCAGCTTTATGGTAAACCGCTCGGACTTGGGCACGGAGACATTTACTTTGATATCACTCTGGGTCGGATACGAGCTTTTGATCTCAAGTTGCACGGCCTGGCCTCCGGGTGTCTGGGCAGTTGCGTTACCTGCATTGTATAAATTAACAACCGGTCCGATTTTGGAATTCATCACAGCTACAAAGGGCAGATAGGCTAGCCCCATCGGTCCGTTTAAATTGCAACAGCTCACTTGTAGCGTGCCAAATTTCCAGCCCCAGCTTTGAGCATTGTTAGTCTTTGAGCCATTGAGCCGGTTTAAATAGCTGAAGCCATCTCCACTAGGCTTCATCGCTCCCAGCAATCCGTTGTAGGCGTAACGTTCAATTTCATCCACGGTAGATGGATCGCCCGTCAGGCGATTAAGTTGGCTGCAAAATTTCAGCCAAGTCATCCCGACACACGTTTCCATCATCCGATTGATTTTCGGGCTGGTTTGCTCCAAGGCGGTATTGCCCCACCCCTCTCCTAACATATTGGGATGTTTAATGTCACAGCCGCCATTACCGACGAGCGTGATTTCTTTGGTTTGAATATTTTGGTATAGGTTGAGTGCCGCTTGCTTCCAGTGTTCATTACCCGTTACGCGGTAGTATTCTACCAAACCCTCAAAGACTGACATCATCTCGTAAGCTTTGGGATAGGAACCTCCGATCTGTTCGGGAGTCTTGTTGTTAAAGGCGTCCTCAAAGATATTAGGTCCCTTGGCACCGCCCTCAACTTCGACTATATAATGTGAAAAATCGAGGTAACGCTGATGCCCAGTGAGTTTGTATAGCCGAAGGATAGGTTCTAGGATACTACTGGATTCGATGCGATTAGGGCTCCAACCTTGGTCCACAATGCGGATCTTGGGCGGCGGTCCAATCTGTGCCAGCGTGCAATCTGCTTCGTCTATCATCGCTTGCAGCACTTCGGGATCCTTCTCGACCTGTTCGTAATACTCCTCTAACCCCAATAATACATATTTTCGCTCCCACAGATCGCCTTTGGGTCCGTCCGGCTGCTCGGAGGTTTTGGAGCAACTGATAGAGCCGTTGGCTTGCCGGGTGGTGAGTAAGTCGGCCACGGTCTTTTTAAGAACAGCCTTAAGTTCGGGGTCTTGATGATAGCGATAGAACATGGCGCTGGAACGCACGGCTTTGCCCCACATCTCACCCAGCGCAAATTGTTTTCGTCCGGTCCTGAACATCTCAACAAAATCGGCGTAGGGTATTACGCCCTTATTCCAATGGACGACTGAGTTGTTTATATCGACCGCAAAACCGCCCTCAAAGCGGACAGCCGCTGGAGGTAAGGGCGTCAACTGGTCTTCTTGCGCGCTAACAGCAGAAGGGACAACGGCTATATAGGTTAGGGTTATGCCAAATCCCAAAGCCAGGAAACGATGATGGCGAAGCAACTTTTTACCAAGTGCTCCGTATGTTACCGGCAATATTTTGCTGCACTTCGTGTTTTTATACTGTGTGATACTATTCATAAAAACTTTGGGATATTAGGGCTTTTTCATTCTAAGGCAGTCTTGAAGAAAATCGAACACGAACTAGCCATGCGCTTATGGCTTGGAGGGCAGGATTTCGCCCACAAGCTGAACTTCCCCGACCGAAAACGAGAGACCAGCGTATTTGTCTGGGTGGTCGATAATATCTTTTTCGTTCCCCGGGGCGGTTTTTCGAGGTCAGGATTACCTGCTTGTCCGGACGTTCTGACACTAGGGTCCAAGTAATGGTGTGTTCGCCCTCGGGTAACGCGGGCAGAATTTTCCCTCCATAGGAAAAGCTTTTGCTGTAAAAGGAAAATAGGGACTGTTTCACGGGTGGCTCCTTGTCGATCTGGATACTCACCACTCCAGAATCGGGGGTAGTCATTTTCTTAAGGCCGATGCTGGTGCCTCGAAACCGAAGCGTGAGGCCGGATCCAGCGTGATCCGTGCGAAAAATGACCGGGACGTCATCATACGCGGAGCGGCCCTCCACTGCGACGGTGGGACCGGTTTTGGCCGTCAGCTGGGACCATGTGCCGCCTAGCAAGGCCCTATCACCCAGTGGAAGCGTGGTGGCGTTGGCCCAATGATCCTCGATCAAAGGACTGGGCAGCGGATGCTCGCCCGGTTTGCCCAAATCTCGCATCTGATCGAGTCCTTTCTGCACGACGAACGCCCAGACCGCGTGACCCTTGGGGGTCGGATGCGAGCCGTCGTTGGTGAAAATCAGTTTCCCCTTGGGCGTGAGATCATCCGGGGTTTTGGGCGCGCGGTGCACCATGCGACCATCGTGTTCCATCCGGGCCGCCTCAAAACTCGGGCAGACTGAAGGCAATGCGTAGTGCTCGGCAACCAGTTCGTGCAGGGTCATGCCATTCGACGCTTCGCCCGCGAGCAGTTTTTCGAAATCTTCGCCACCCGGTAGGTAAACGAGACAGATTTCGACCTGCGGGTTACTTCGGTGCAGCTTGCGCACGATCCCTTCCATCGAACGCATCACATCACCCGGGCGAGATCGAGCATCGCCTCCGTCGTTGCCGCTAAACTCAATAAACCTCTAATCCGCAGTTGAGATTGAGTATGGAAGCGCGAGTAATTATCGTAAGGGCGTTTGAAGACGAAAATCAACGCACCACGGGTTCACCCAACGCGCACGAGTGAAGGGGCGGCGAAGCCGGTCCACTGGCGTTGTTCTTGGAGCGCTGGGATGGGTTGGCGCAAGGTCTCGGGGTCGGCGAGGGTAGTGGGGGAGTCGCCAGCGCGGGCGGGGGGCGGCGAGGGGAACCGTAGCCACGCTCAGATTGAGGGGTAATCTCATGAAGCACATTTAAGGGACATCGCTGCGGAAAGGCGAGGCGGGCAGGCCAGCGGCATTGAAGAGATTAACATCGGGGACGTTGGCCCAGCCGTAACGGACGGCTACTGGAGTGGGGACGTTGGCGGCGGTGACCACGACGGTGTCATCCGCGATCGCGGCATCGGCGGGCACGAACGTTTTACCGTCGCCGGACAAGGAGAATCCGCGCAAGGGGCCATCTTTCGCCACGAGGCCACCGCCGAGTTCGGTGAAGCGCAGAACCGCGCGGTTACCCTCGGCGGAGAAACCCGTGAACACCGGGCCGGACGAAACGATTTTTTGTCCGTAGGCAACCGAGCGCGCCGCCAAGGCGAGGCGTGCACCGACTGGTTCTTTACGATTGGGATGGATATCGTTTGCGTCGCCCACGTCGGTAGTGACGATGAGCCCGGTATGTGGCGTGGAGCGCCACGTCAGCAACTGGGCCTCGCGCAATTCCGGGGGAAGGGAGCGGTGAGGCGCGATTTGCACGATTAAGAAGGGCAGATCGGGACTGGCCCACTGCGAGCGCCAGTCCTTGATCAGCGTGGAGAGTAACACGCGATATTTGGTGGCGCTCCCAGAGTTACTCTCACCTTGATACCAGAGCACGCCACGAATCGCGAAGGGTTGGAGTGGCCGGATCATGCCGTTGTAAAGACATGCAGGGCGTTTTGGTGTTTTGAGAGGATCGGCCGGCGGACTGGGTTTACCGGGTTCGGGTTTGCCCGCGGCCTTGGCTTGTGTGACTTGCTCGTTCCATGTGGCAAGGAGCGTGGGTTCGGCGGCTTGGTATGCCGCGAGTTTTGACGGGTATTGAGATACGGCATTGGCTTGCGCGGCAATGAGTTCGGGCGCGTTTGCGGCGATAGCTTCCTGACTCGTCCAACTCTCTGCGGGGGTGCCGCCCCATGAGGAGTGAATGATGCCCACGGCCACGTGGAGTTCGCGATGGAGATCGCGTGCGAAGTAATAACCCACGGCGGTGAAATTCGGGGCGGTCAAGGGCGTGCAGACATCCCATTTGCCTTTGGTTTCAGTCTGGGGCGTGTCTTCGAGCTTCCGATCTACGGCGAAGTGCCGGATCTGCGGGTAGTCGGCGGAGGCGACTTCGTTTTCCCAGTTAACCAAGGGCTGCTGGTTTCCGCGCAGGCCGAGTTGGCGTTCCATGTTGGATTGCCCCGAGGCAAGCCAAACCTCGCCAACCCAGACGTCTTCGAGGACAATGCGGTTTTTGCCAGCGAGGGTCAATGTAAAGGGACCACCGGCTGGGCGGGTTGGCAGGCGCACGATCCAATGTCCGGTAGTGTCAGTGACGGCAGAGACAGTGCTGCCATCAAGCGCGACAGTGACGTTCTCTCCGGGATCGGCCTTGCCCCAAATGGGAATGGGCATCTCTCGCTGGAGGACGACGTGCGGGGCGAAGAGAGCGTGAGGCGCGACATCGGCGTGAGCCTTGACGGTGATCAGGAAAGTCCCTAGGAGGACGCGAGTGAATGCTCGAACGAGGCAGAAATGCGGCAGATAAGTGAACATGGATAATATATTATGGAGAGGGGTTAAGACCGAAACCCTCGGGTCCGGGCAAGAGGGCCGCTAAGGCGGGCGGCAGCCAATGAGATTGCCACGTGTGTTTCCACACGCTGTTGCGCAACTCGGTATGAGGGATGCCGTGTTGACGAAGGGTGAGTATGAGTGATTCGGTGCCTAGGCGCAGCTCGGGTCCGCCGATCAACACCGCCAGTGGTCGTTTAGCGGCGATGAGCGTGGCGCGCTCGCGCACAAGGAGCGTGGCCGGGTTGAGCGCGTCAAACGTCTCACGTGTGCCGTAACAGGTGGCAAAGCCCCACTCGCGCCATTGTTTCTCATCAGGCACGCCCCACCAGTTTTCAAATACAGCGGCAGCTCCAAACTTGTCGGGCTCGAGAACATAGAGTTGGAGCGCGCCAAGGGCGGACTTGCTGAACCCGATCAAAGCGCGGCCGCGAGCGGTGGCGAGTGTGGGGTAATGCGCGTCCACAAAGGGAACGACGGCTTCGGAAACGTGGCGATTTTGCCGCAGGGTGGAGTCGATGGTAGAGTCGCCGAACCAAGGAAGCACGGCAAAAGAGGGGGTAACGAGAATGACTTGATGGCGGTTGGCGAGGTTGTGGCGGAGCGCCTCTTCGAGCGGGTGGCCCCAGTCGCCATGCGTGCCGGCGTTGACCGGCAGCAAGTACACCACTGGGTAGCGGCGGCCCGCGATAAGGGGGTCGGGCAATAGCACCTCTACTTTGTTGTCACCCGCCTGGAAATCGCTGGTGAACGTCCAGCTCTCCGTTCCGGGCACCCCGGGTTCGGCGTCACGAGTTGCGTGCCAAGGTTCGGCCTGAGCGGGGCTGAAAGCGAACGTTACGCCAATCGCGGCGAGTAGGAGCAAAGGGAAAAGGCGCATGGTGGATTTAAGGACAGTTGAAGAGTGAGGCGGCCCCGAAAATCCGACCACTCAATGGCTAAACTAAGCTATGGTGGAGAGATGCAGCGGATTGATAGGAAATCATGGATGTTGATTCAAGGGTGAAGTGGCGAGGGACTCGAATTTGGGCTGATGGAGCGTAGG
>JANYEC010000013.1 GCA_025363295.1 Akkermansiaceae bacterium | reverse complement strand
CCTACGCTCCATCAGCCCAAATTCGAGTCCCTCGCCACTTCACCCTTGAATCAACATCCATGATTTCCTATCAATCCGCTGCATCTCTCCACCATAGCTTAGTTTAGCCATTGAGTGGTCGGATTTTCGGGGCCGCCTCAGAGTCCATAGCCGTGGCCGCCTGATTCGAACAGATGCAGCGAGACGGGAATCTTGTTTTCCTTGCAGGCTGAGGCGAATAATAGGCTGTTCCTACAGTCCACTATGTCATCGGACGTCGTCAGAAGAAATACCGGTGGCGTTTCAGGGGTGACGGCGCGATCCGTCGAGCATTTTTCGACAAGCTCCTTTGATGGATTCTCACCGAGGAGATTTTTCCGTGACCCGGCATGGGCTAGGGTAGGGGTCATCGAGATTACCGGGTAAATGAGAATTGAGAAATCGGGTCGGCAGCTCTGTTGATCGATCAGATCGTTGGTTTCATCGGGAAAGGTTTCGCTGAAACGGGTGGTGCAAAGACTCGCCAGATGGCCTCCGGCGGAGAAACCCATGATGCCGACTTTTTTCGAATCGATTCCCCATTCGGATGCCTTGCTGCGGACGGTGCGGATCGCCCGTCGTGCATCGAGGAATGGAACAGGATATTGATAGCCGAATGCCGGATTTGCGCTCACGCGATACTTCACCACGATGCCGACGATGCCACGTTCGTTGAGCCATTTTGCGATCGCATCCCCCTCGTGATCTGCGGCCAGGATTCCATAACCTCCTCCGGGAAGGATGACAACGGAGGCGCCCGTCGCTTTGGATTTTTCCGGTAGGTATGCCTGATATTGGGGGACTTCGATATCGGTCATCCGCCCTCCATTCTGATTTTTTTCGGTGCCTGCAGGTGGCGGTTTGGCTCCGGGGGCTTCGGTCGGCCAAAGGTTGCTCCACTCGGCCGTCGCTATGGACGCAAGCGACAGGAAAATCAGGGAAATGTGGTGCACGAATCTGAAACTATGAAGTCACGCCAAATTTGCAACATGGATCACGACCCAGGCAGCTTGATGCGGGCAGGCACATCTTTGATCTCGATGCCCGCCTTGGTGAGCGAATCCCACACGCCCAGCAGACGCTCTAACGGAAGCTTCTTGTCGGCCTCTAGTTCCAGTTTGCGCCCTGGATTTTGTTGTTGATAGGCGATCAAATACGATTGGAGTAATCCTTCAGGCACAGCGAGCGAGTCCAGCGTGATGTTTCCAAGCGCATCCACTGCAATGACCGAGCGGGTATCCGACACCTTGTCCGAAGGCACTTCTCGAACAGTCGGGAGCTCAATTCGCAAAGCATCTCTGGGTTTTTTAAAGGCAGTCGAAACAATGAAAAATACGAGCAGCACGAAGAGAATGTCGATCATCGGAATGACCGCCACTTGGCTTCGGGTTGTTTTCGGGCGGTGGAATCGCATGTTAGATCAGGCGTTCGGGGTAGTTCTTTCACAAACGGCGGCGAGGTCTCCTAACAGAGATTCGAGACGCGCGGTGAGCATTTCGATCCGGCGGACAAAGTAGCCATGGGCGACGACGCAGGGGACGGCGATGGCAAGGCCGAAAATGGTTGTTGTTAGAGCTTCCGCGATTCCTCGGGCGATGGCGAGATGATCAGAGTTATCGCCAAGGCCCTGGAAAATCAGCACAAGTCCGGAGGCGGTGCCGAGCAGGCCTAACAATGGGGCGATGGTGATCACCGTATCTAAGACAGCAATTCCCGCATGCAGGTGGAGGGTTTCCACTCTAGCAGCAGATTCCACTGCGTGTGTGATTTCAATGCGCGGTTTGCCTCGATGCTTGATCACCACAGCCGCAAGGCGGGCAAGAGTGCTTTCGCCCTTTTCGAACTCTATCAATACCGGATCCACTTTGTCTATTGAGATCAGTCGTTGAAATTGTGACACATCGCCTGCCAGGCCTCGGGGGATCACACGACTACCGGAAAGCGATAAAAGTTTGTAGAGGATGGCCATCATTCCAGCGATCGAGGTGATGGCCAGTGGGACCATGAATTTACCACCTTTGTGAAGGAACTCCCATGTAGCTTGAAGGCCAGTGCTTGGATTGACAGCGAGGTGTTGAGTTAGAATTTCGATCATGATAGATAGTTAGAAGTAAAAGTTAAAAATGAGTTCGAGAGGTTCTTTGTTGTATTCTTTCTTTAGGGCCGGAGGCATTGCTGGAATTTCGGCGTCCCGTATGGAGTTGAGGGTAAATCCTTTTTGCACCTCTCCGGTTTCCATTTCTCCCAAAAATTTCACGCTGCGCACGCGGCCAGAGGTTTCAATGAAAAATCTCACTGTTAGGAATCCGGGGGTGATAAAGTCCCGGTGTCTTACACAGTTCCGCTGCCATTCCTGTTCGACGGCGCGGCTGATAACCGCCTGATAACGTCCGAGAGGTGAGTCTGCTACGGAGAGGGCGCTGCGGCCGTTACGAGAAATCGAACCCATGATCGCGGCCTTGCGCTGGAATCCACTAAAGGCCGGGTCCCGTGGTGCTTGTTGGGGTTTTGGCTTTTGAGTCTCCGCAGTCTTTGCTGCCTTTTCGCCTTCTTTTGGAAACTTGGGTGGGGTGGGTTTAATAATATCCGATTTTGGTGCGTCCATTGGCACGGGAACGTTAGCGGGGTTTGGGCCTTCGACGAGACGCTCACGTGAAGGAGGACTTGATTTTGTGTCGTCCTTGCCGGGAGTTTGCACTTTTTCACCGGCAGTGGAGCTCTCCGTCTGCGATGAGTCAGTTGGAGGAGACGGGGCGACAACAGGTGCACTCGCCATGCTTAGGCTTTGTCCGCTTTCGGCGACTTTTCCGTCCTTATAGTCGCTTTCTGTCGTCTCAAGATCGTACGGGTCTTTGGGTTTGTCGCCTTTTTGTGAGGGCAACAGCGGGGCGGCGGCATCAGGGGCACGGTCGCTGGTCGCTTGTGTGTCCCGTTCACCAATCATTGCGGGTTTCTCTGGACGGTCAGCGCTCTGGTCAGGAGAGGTGCGCGCAAAACGAGGCTTTTCTACAACTGCGGGAACGGGAGCCGGAGCTGGGGAAGGGGCGGTTTCGGGGAAAATTGTAATCAACTTTTCACTTGGTGGGGACAGTTGAGAGGATTGAATGCGGTCTTTGTGAAAGATCTCCGAATTCACGGATGCTAAACCTAACAATACCAGAATACCTGTGTTAAATAGCAGGGATAGTCCGAGCGCGATTACCCATAAGCGACCATCTCCCCGTCGTGCGGATGTTTCATATAATGTCGTTGGCAACGCGGCAACCCTTGCTGGGAAATGCTTTCGACGCAATCCGGGAAATCTCTTTCAGACGAGCACACGGTATTCAACTTTGAAAAATTGAACGTGATCAAAAGTCTCGGTTATCCTCGAAATGGCAGTTTTATGATGGGGTGCTCGCCTGAACCTTACGTGTTTGGTGAATTAGCTTAATTTTCATTTGATTCATCCCCTCAATTCGTGCACTTTTCCCCTCCAAACCATAATTTTATGAGCAAAGAGCAAATGGACGGCGCACAAGCGCTTATTAAAACCCTCGATGATCTAGGCATTGAATATATCTTCGGCTACTCCGGTGGAGCTGCCATTCCTATTTTTGATGCGCTCGAGACGGTCAAGACGAAGATGAAATTCATCCTCGTGCGTCACGAACAGGGAGCGGTCCACATGGCGGATGGATATGCACGTGCCACTGGCAGGCCTGCGGCTGTTTTGGTTACTTCCGGTCCGGGTGCAGGAAATACCGTCACCGGCCTGATGACGGCAATGATGGACTCGGTTCCGATGATCGTGATCTGCGGCCAGACCGTGACGTGGATGTTGGGTAAGGACGCTTTTCAAGAAGCAGATATTTTTGGCATCACGATCCCCGTAGTGAAACACAACTACCTCGTGAAAGACACAAATGCTCTCCCGCGCATCGCCCGCGAGGCCTATCACATCGCGACCACCGGTCGCCCGGGTCCGGTCCTGATCGACGTGCCGAAAGATATTTCCCAAGGACCGTTCTCTGGCGAAATGAACCCGACCTTCGACCTCCCGGGCTATCACCCAGAAGTCGCTTTTGAAATCTGTGAAAAAGGGATCAAGCAAGCCTCCGATCTCATCGCCAAAGCCAAACGCCCCGTCATTCTTGCGGGTCAAGGCTGCATGATTGCTCGCGCTGACAAGGAGCTTCTCCATCTTGCTGAAACATTGGGTTGCCCAGTGACTTCAACACTTCTGGGCAAAGGGGTCTTTCCCGAAACGCACCCTCTTTCACTTGGCATGCTAGGGATGCACGGCACCGCCTACGCAAACAAAGCAATGGTCGAGTGCGATCTGTTAATCAACATCGGCTCGCGATTTGACGATCGCATTATCGGTCAGCCTTCTAAGTTCTGTAAGGACGCAAAAATCATTCACATCGACATCGACCCTGCGGAATCCGGGAAAATGATCGTTCCGGACGTGATGATTGTCGGCGATGCCAAGGCGGTCCTCACTGAGATCAATGAGAAAATCGGCGCACTCGAAACTTCCGAGTGGCTTGCCAAGCTCGACGGCTACAAGAAAAAGTACCCACTCAGCTATAAAAAACAAGGTGGACTGCGGATGCAGCAAGTGATCGATGAACTCTATCAGCTAACCGAAGGCAAGGCCATCGTCTCCACCGATGTCGGCCAACATCAAATGTGGGCTGCTCAGTTTTATAAGAACGACAAACCCTACCATTGGCTCTCCTCGGGCGGTGCTGGCACGATGGGCTTCGGTTTTCCCGCAGCCATCGGTGCCCAACTTGCCTGCCCTGATTCATTGGTGATTTCCATCTCTGGCGACGGTGGATTCCAAATGACGTTGTTTGAGCTCGCCACTGCGCAAATTCACAAACTCCCTATCAAAATCCTCGTTCTTAACAACCACTACCTCGGAATGGTTCGCCAGTGGCAGGAGCTTTTTTATGAAGACCGCACCTCGGGCGTGGACCTTATTGGGAATCCGGATTTCTGCAAACTGGCTGACGCCTACGGGATTCCATCCGTTCATATCAAACGTCCCGCAGATGTCACTCGAATGTTAGAGAAGGCGCTCGCTTACAATGATGGCCCTATCCTCATTCATGCCGAATGTGTGAAAACTGAAAATGTTTTCCCGATGATCCCCGCCGGTGCCGCCCTCGAAGACATGATCACGGAGGCTCCGAAAACCAAGATGGCAAAGCCTGTGGGTTCCACGTGATTCTGCGGAATCTTCTACTTAAAATTTCAAATCTTAAATCTCAAATCCGTTTCCATGCCCCAGACTATCGTCACCACTGACACTCCCGTATTAGCCCCAGCGCTTGCCCGTGGACCATCGCATACTCTCTCCATTCTCGTGAGTAACGAGCCCGGAGTCTTGATGCGTATTTGCCAAGTCTTCTCACGTCGCGCTTTCAATATCGACTCACTCGTCGTCTCGGAAGGTAGGAACGCGAATTTT
Organism: Akkermansiaceae bacterium; assembly: GCA_025363295.1. Lineage (GTDB taxonomy): Bacteria > Verrucomicrobiota > Verrucomicrobiia > Verrucomicrobiales > Akkermansiaceae > Luteolibacter. The sequence continues at coordinate 1,230 of JANYEC010000013.1, read as the reverse complement.
TCCCGAATGACGATCGGCATCTCTGGTGATCCGCAGGGACTTTCGCAAATCATCATGCAGGTTAGTAAACTCATCGATGTGATTCATTGCTTTGAACATACCTCGGATAATTCGGTGACCAAGGAGATGGTTCTAATCAAAATTCAGTGTTCACCTTCTGAGCGCTCGATGGCGCTTCAGATCGCCGAGCATTTTTCCGGAAAAACCGTCGATCTAACGCCCACCTCGATGATCGTCATGATCAACGGCGATAGTCCGAAGATCGATGCCGCGATCAACATGTTCTCTCAGTTTAACATCATCGAAACGGTCCGCACTGGCAAGGTTGTGATGGCTCGCGGTGAGCAACCGACTTGATTCGGAAGTTGGAGTTTAATATTCTAACGAAAAAGCCGGACAGGTTTCCCTGTCCGGCTTCTTGTTAGTTGTAGCGTCGGTTTGTGACCGTCGCACGATGGGTTACATCATGCCGCCCATTCCGCCCATGCCGCCGTGGTCGTGACCGCCGCCGCCGCCACCGGCTGCTTCCTTAGCAGGAAGATCGGTGATGAGGCACTCGGTGGTGAGCAGGAGTCCGGAAATGGACGCTGCGTTTTGAAGCGCGGTGCGGGTGACCTTGGTAGGATCGACAACACCGGAGGCGATGAGGTCTTCGAACACGTCGGTCGCCACGTTGTAGCCTTCGCCGCCTTTGCCATTTTTGACTTTTTCGACGATGAGCGCAGCTTCACGGCCTGCATTTGCGACGAGCTGACGAAGCGGTGCTTCCACGGCGCGGGCCACGATGCCAGCTCCGGTTTTTTCATCACCAGTCAGGCCGAGATCGCCGATTGCAGCTTGAGCGCGGATGAGGGCAGTGCCACCACCGGCGACGATGCCTTCTTCAACGGCCGCACGGGTCGCGTGGAGGGCGTCTTCGACGCGGGCTTTCTTTTCCTTCATTTCGGTTTCGGTCGCAGCACCGACGTTGATGACGGCGACGCCGCCTGCGAGCTTGGCGAGACGCTCTTGAAGCTTCTCACGGTCGTAATCGCTGGTGGTGTCTTCGATCTGGCGACGGATTTGATTCACGCGGCCAGTGATGCCTTCGGAAGTGCCGCCACCTTCAACGAGGGTGGTGTTTTCCTTGGTGATGGTGACACGCTTGGCTTCACCGAGGTCGCTGAGTTCCACAGACTCCAGCTTGATGCCGAGGTCTTCGGTGATCACGCGGCCACCGGTGAGGATGGC
>JANYEC010000012.1 GCA_025363295.1 Akkermansiaceae bacterium | reverse complement strand
CCTACGCTCCATCAGCCCAAATTCGAGTCCCTCGCCACTTCACCCTTGAATCAACATCCATGATTTCCTATCAATCCGCTGCATCTCTCCACCATAGCTTAGTTTAGCCATTGAGTGGTCGGATTTTCGGGGCCGCCTCAGTGGCAGATCTTTCGAGCATGCTCTCCGGTGTCCAGCATTGGCTAACGGGTGTCGATGTCGGCATCCGCACGACGGTGACACGTCGGCGTGACGATCTGGAGCAGGAGATTTTTTCGGGGATCGAAAACCGAGTGGTTGAAGAAGTTTTACCCTCGATGGAGCGATTCGAGGAAGTCTCGCTGGAAGTGAGCGAGGCGGAAGTCGCCGTTCACAAAGCGTATGTGCGACGGGAGCTGCATCCGATCGTGCTTTGTTCTCCGTTTCTCTATCGGACCTATACCAAGCCGCTGGGCTACGCAGGAGACTATGAAATGGTGAACATGATGCTGCGAAATCCTTATGAGGGCTCGTCCGCGTTTGCTAAACTACTTAATTTCGCGCTGCTTAACACCGAGCCGGTCGTCGCCCACCGGAACCGGATTGACTTCCTGATAGAAAAACTCCGTTCTGAGTGCGCCCGCCGGGTCAGCAGAGGGAAAACCCGCGTTTTCAATCTGGCGTGCGGACCCGCGATGGAAGTTCAGCGTTTCCTACGTGAATGCGAGGAGAGCGATCTGGCAGAAATTGATTTGCTAGATTTCAACCCGGAGACGTTAGAATATACTCGCGAGCGTATCCAAGAGGCTCGAATGAGCGGTGGACGGGAAACTCAAGTCCGTTATTTCCAACGCTCCGTTCACCAACTCCTGCGCGCTGCAACGCAGGGCGGTGATGATGAGTTTTCTAACTACGACATCGTGTATTGCGCCGGTTTGTTCGACTATCTCTCTCAGCGCGTCTGCAAGCGCCTCGTGGAACTTTTTTGCACCATGATTCGTCCCGGCGGAATCGTCATCGTAACGAACGTGGCGGCCAGTAATCCACGCAAAGCCTGGATGGAATACGTAATGGAGTGGAATCTTATCTACCGCGATGAGGCTGAAATGGCCGACCTCGTTCCTGATGGACTCAATCTGAAAGGCACAACGATCAAGGCGGATTCCACGGGGGTGAACTTGTTCCTTGAGATCGAACTCAACAATGCCTGAATCGATCGCCATCCCGCTGGAAAAGCCTGCCGATCTTCGGCAAGCATTCCGCGAATATGAGAGCGTGATCGCATTGGAGAACGCACGGCGGGCGGCTGTCTTCGCGGCGGTTTTTATGCTCGCCGGCTGGTCGCTCGATTGGGTGGTCTTTCCTAACAAAGCTTGGTATTTTCTGCTGATTCGTGCGATCTGCTCGATTCTCTTGGGAATGGTTTTCTTTCTTTTAGGGACCATCAAAAGCAGGGCGATTTCTCATCAGATTTCCCAGGCAATCGCACTCCTTCCATTGATCTCGATCTGTGCCATGATCGCCCTAACGGACGGTGGTGACTCCATTTATTATGCGGGATTAAGCTTGGTGCTCGTCGGGCTGTCGTTGCTGCTTCGATGGAGCTTTTGGAACTCATTGGCGATGATCAGTGCGGGATTTTTCTGTTACGCGATGAGTATTTTCATCGCCGGTAACACTCCCGCTTTCCGGGTTCTTTTCAGCAACTGCTATTTCCTGTTCGCCACTTCCGTTTTCGTTCTAGCGGGCAGTTACTTCTATGAAAAACTGCGTTTCAGCGAGTATTGCCTGCGAATGGAGGTTGAAGAATCTCGGCAATTGCTCGAATCCCAGAACCGGCAGCTCAGCGAGCTCGATGAGGCGAAAACCCGTTTCTTCGCCAATATAAGCCATGAGCTTCGCACGCCGCTTACGATCATGCTGGGCATTACCGAGCGCCTGCGAACCGTCCTTTCTCGCCAGTCTAACGATCCGGCAGTTCAGGAAATGACAGGCATGCTTGAACAGAACGGCCTGCGCCTGCTCAAGCTCATTGATGATCTTCTCGACTTGGTCCGATTCGACACCGGCCACGCTGATATCAATCGCCAACCTACTCTGATAGGTGCTCACCTCGAAGGGCTTCTCCGCTCGCTGCGTCATCTTGCAGAACAAGACCGCGTGGCTCTCGTTTGGGAGTGTAAAACCGAGAGTGATAGCATCCAGCTCGATCGCGATAAATTCGATAAAATTCTGTTAAATCTGGTGATCAACGCGATCAAGTTCACGCCATCGAGCGGCACCATCGAAGTGAAAGTTCTTGCTGAGAATCAGCAACTCCGGCTCACCGTCGAGGATACCGGCGTCGGCATTCCCCCGGATGTGATGCCCCGCATTTTCGAGCGGTTCTGGCAGGTAGATACCTCGTCCACCCGAAAATTCCAAGGGGCCGGCATCGGTCTCGCATTAGTCCGCAGCCTAACGGAAGCGATGGATGGTAAGGTTGGTGTGGAAAGCCGCCTCGGTCATGGCACCACCTTCACGATCGATCTCCCTGCCGAAGCAGCAGAAACCCGATGCGATATTTTGGAGGCTGACGAAAATCATCCGCTCAAGGACGGGGGGAACATCGCAGATCTTCATCGCCGTGCTGCCATGTCGATCCCCGGGAAAATGGTCGCTCGCTCGGCGATTCCGATTCATCCACCCAGCCCGATTGCTCCGCCGATGATCGGTGCTCGGCCCAGCGGGGCACGGCCTCTGGTTCTCATCGCCGATGATGAGCCCGACATTCGCCGATTTTTGCGGATGCAGTTAGAAGATGTGGACGTGATCGAGGCCGCCGATGGTGCCGAAGCACTCGAACTGGCGCGCCTCCGGCGGCCTCAGCTCTGTCTTCTCGATCACATGATGCCTGAAATGGATGGCGTTGAAGTTTGCAAGCGCATCCGGGAGAATCACAGCACCCGAGGAGTCGCCGTGATTATTCTAACCGCTCGCGCGGATGAGCAAACCAAACTCGCCGCCCTCCAAGCCGGAGCTAACGATTTCCTAACAAAACCGTTCTCTAGCGCAGAACTCGCGCTGCGCTTGGAAAACCAGATCGCCATGGCGCGCATCCGCCGCGAGATGATGGACCTGAACACCGAGCTTCACGCCGCCCTTGAGCAAATCAAGGAAAACGAAGTCGTCATGGTGCGGAACGAAAAACTCTCCGCACTTGGCCGGATGAGCGCGGGAATCATCCACGAAATTAACAACCCACTCAATTACGCCAGTGCCGGACTGCATGCGTTAGAAACTTTCACCAAACTCATGCCGACTGCGGATCAACCGGACTATGTTGATATCCTCAAGGACATCCGTGAGGGCGTGGAGCGGGTTTCACAAATTGTTATCGATCTGCGCAAGTTCACTCGCGATGACAAGGTCACCTCGGGCGATGCGGATCTGGCAGAAATCGTCGGTCGTGCTCGGCGCATGGTCGGGCACCAAGTCGGGAAAGAAATCGCATTCAATTTCGCCTCACCTGATCACGCGCTGATCAATGGAAATCCCAATCAGCTCGTGCAGGTTTTCATTAACTTTTTCCAAAACAGCATCGATGCCATCCACATGCGCATCGAGAGCATGGGTGGAGATCCGGGGCAGATCGATTGCTCCATCGATCCGGCGGGCGAGGGTTGGCAAGTCACCATTCGCGATAATGGCATCGGCATCCCCCCTGAAAACCTCCAGAAGATTTTCGATCCATTCTTCACCTCCAAGGATGTAGGAAAAGGAATGGGACTTGGCCTCTCCATCACCCATCAGATTCTTCAAACACACAAAGCGATGATCGAAGTGGACAGCCGTCCTACCGAGTTCACGCGCTTTCGCATCGCTTTCCCCGGAGTCAGTTTTAGCCCGGATTCATCGGATTCTATGCTCGACCAACCCGCTTGATTCTATCACTCTCTCATCATTAAATCCTCAAAACAATACTTCCACCGACCAACATGAGCAACGAGATCGACGCCTACGACTACCAACGCTATGCCATCCTGTTTGTGGATGACGAAGCGAACACTCGCAAATACTTCAAGCGCCTGTTTGGCGACAAGTTCAGAATCCTTGAAGCCGAAGACGGCGTCGAGGCGCTGTCAGTGTTTCGCCAGCATGCTAATGAAATCGGCATCATCGTCACTGACCAACGCATGCCGAATGAAACCGGTGTCGGATTTCTCTCAAAAATCGCTGGTGACTATCCGGACATCATTAAGATCCTTTCCACCGCCTACTCGGACATCGATGCCGCGATTGGTTCTGTCAACCAAGGGGGAATTTTCCGCTACATGACCAAGCCGTGGGACATCCCGCAGTTAGAGGTCACTCTCCGCCGTGCGATGGAATTTTTCACCGTGAAGCGCGAACGGGATGCCTTGTTAGGCGCGAAAATGCAGGCCATGGGCAATGTTTTGCTTTCTAGCCGTCTTGCTTCCTTTGCGCTCGCTCCGGTCTGTGCCGGTATCAAGTGTGACCGAGCTGCAGAATCAATCGCAGGATTTGTGCAAGCAGGGGTCGCGGGCCGTCGCACCGGTTCTGATGGAGATTCTGATCTTCGTTCACCGGATTGGGCCCGGCTGCATGCGCGCCAGGTGCTCCTTGCATCAGGTTTGGAAAAACAACTTCCAACCGCTCTGGGGATCGCCGGTCTAGCAGATCGCGCGGCCGCACTTCAGGCCGCCCTTGAGGCCGCAGGTGCTTCGATTACTTATTCGGTTGAAGGTGCTGCCACGCGTCTTACCAGTGCTGTCGATCCGATGCCGAGTCTTCTTGATGCCTTGCTTGGACGCAACGATGACGCGGCGACAACTCAAGCCTCGGTCAATGTGTTAGCGGCCTTCGCTGCAATTTACGATGCTGGTGGAGTCATCCGCCGCATTCGTGGCGAGGGGCTCACTCTCGATGTTACTGAATCAAGCGCCCCAGCAAAGGTGGCAAACCCTGGCGCTGAAACTGCAAAATGGTTGATCGATGACGATCTCCTCATCTCTGCGGCTCTCGGTTTGTTATAAAAACCGGACGCGAGTTCAAAAAGCGCTGGAACGGATTCGTTCTAGCGCTTTTTTGGGCTCTGAAGAAGACTGCTGCTAGGGTCCTCCGGCACGATCGTGGCGCGTGGTGGTGATTTCGGGAGGGTGGGCTCTCCGTTAGCGAGATGATTTTTAATCAGATACCAGATCGTTATCGCCAGCAGTAGAGAGAGGATCTTTGCGATCCAGTTTTTCGACAGGTTCAGTTTCATGAGAAGGATTTCCGGCGAAGAAGATCTTTGCGATTTTTTCGCGGAATTGTTTTTCAGTCAAGTTGCGCTGTAGGACGCCGTTTTCGCAAATGGAGATACCGCCGGTTTCTTCGCTAACGACTACCGCAATCGCATCGGTGCGTTCCGTGAGCCCAATCGCCGCCCGGTGACGTAGGCCGGTGGAGCGGTCTTGCATTTCACGTTCGGTCACGGGGAATACGCACGCGGCTCCGGCCACTCGGTCATCTGCGATGATCATGCCACCGTCATGGAGCGGGGCCTTTGGATAGAAAACTGCCATCGCGAGTTCGGGGGAGAACTGGGCGTCAAGGATGACTCCGCTTTCGAGGTGTTCCCTTAGGCTAACATCTCGTTGGATGGCAAAGAGAGCGCCTACTCGCTTTTTTGATAGATTGATCACAGAATCCGCGAAGCACTCAGTAAAGGCGATGCGGAGTTTGTTCGAAAATGAGAAAATTCGTTTGCTACCTAACCGGGCGAGGCCGTTTCGCAGCTCTGGTTGGAAAATCACGATCAGGGCCAGTGCCAGAACCGCTGCCGCACGCGTAATGATCCACTGGATCACCTCAAATCGAAAGATCGTCGAAACCAGGGTGAGAACAATAAGGATCGTTCCAAGTCCCACCAAGATTTGTGCTGCCCGCGTGGCTCGGAATGCCCGGTAAATTTGATAGATACAAGTGGCGAGAAGCAAAATCTCGATACTATCGCGCCAGGGATCTAGAAAAAACTTCCACATTGAATTGTAACTTCAGGGATAATAGCCCGCAGGTGGGACCATTGGCAATCCCGGAAAGTGGAGCAAAGCGAGCAATCACTCACATGCCGGGCAGGTTCAGTTTCTCCAGCTCGTGTAGAATGATCCGCTCGCATTCCTCAATTTGGAGTAGGCGGCGAGCGCGGGCTTCCTCGGCCAGTTGCTCGAGCGTGTCGATGTCGTACAGATAGACTTCTTCGATTTCGCCCACGCCAGGATCGATATCGCGCGGCACGGCGATATCGATGAAAAACAACGGCCTGTATTTGCGAGCTCGGCGGGCTTTTTCGACATCGGCGCGGTGAACAATGGCGTGGGGTGAGCCGGTCGAGGAGATGACCACATCCACCCGTTCGAGCACGCGCTGCCATTCATCATATCGCACCGCACTGCCGCCCATTTCTTTGGCGAGTTCCTCGGCACGATCAAACGAGCGATTGGCGACGAAAATGGATCGTGCCCCGCGTGAAACCAGACTCTGCGCGGTGATCCTGCTCATTTCGCCGGCTCCCAGAATCATGACCTCGCTATTTTTGAGGTGACCGAAAATTTTCTCCGCGAGATCCACCGCCACATTGCCGACGGAGGTCGAGCCCTCTTGGATCGATGTCTCCGTGCGCACTTTTTTCCCAACGCTGAATGCTCGTTGAAATATTTTGTTTAAAACGGCGCCAGTAGCCCCCGCATCAAGCGCCGCGCCATAAGCGTATTTCACTTGGCCAAAAATTTCCGTTTCACCGAGCATCATTGAGTCCAGTCCGCTGACCACCCGGCAAAGATGCATTGCTGCGTCTATTTTTTCCTTCCGATAGAAGTGCGCGGACACACTCGAATCCACCTGGATCTTTTCTGCTAGCCTCGTTTCGATGCGCTCAAACGCAGCCTGCGCGTTCACTGCGGCCAGATAGAATTCCGTGCGATTGCAGGTGGAAATCACCACGCCCTCGGTGGCTTCCGCGAGCAGGACCAAATCATTTGCAGCCTTGCCTAAGCTGGCCGTGCCCACAGCAAAGCGCTCCCGCACTTCCACGGGAGCAGTGCGGTGGTTGAGGCCCAGACAGAGAAGTTCCATTAGACGAATGCGAAAACCACGAGTGAGAGGATGAATAATGCCACCGCCGACAGCGAAAGCCGTCTGCCCGTTAGACCCCGCACCGCTTTGAGTCCTACTAACAAAACATAACTCACCCACACCGCCACGGCTGCCACCAAGTGCCCTATGGCTTGGGTCGTGCGTGGCATCAGGAAACCGGCGATGATCCCGATCGTGAGCAGCCCGCCGCCCAGCCACAGCAGTCGCTCCAAGGAAATTAACAGCTCGCGAACGGGCGGCAGGTTCCGGAACAGCCCGCTTTTCAAATGTTGGTCCTTAAGCTGTTTATCTAACACGAGGAACATTACCCCCGCCACGGCCGCCAGCGCCAATGCGCCGTAAGCGAGCACGGACATCGCTGAATGCGTCTCATGCCAAGGATTTCCCCCGATCACCCTCGGTGGATTCTCCACGAGTTTTCCCGGCACCAACGCAAAAAGCTGAAACAAGACTACCACTGGCGCAGTAAAAACTCCTAACAAAGAAATTTGATACGCCGGACCGACCAGCAAGTAAAACAATGTGAGCGACCACGCCAAAAACGCCAAAATTTCCCCCGTCCCGACCAGAGGACAAGCCGCTCTCATCTGGCCGCGCGCGTAAAGAAATCCCAATTGGAAAATGAACGCCGCCACCATCCAAAACATCGTCAATCGGCTCCGATGCCCTTGGTGCACCGAGATCATTCCCCAAACCGCTCCAATAAAAGCAAGCAGGGTGGCAGCGATGAGAAACCAGCGGTCCATACCCATCCATGGAGTCCCAATGCCCGCTGCGCAAGCCAAAGGCGGAAAGTGGGTGAGATTTTGCTTCCCGCCAAAGCACGGGCCAATCGCAAACAACTCCACGCGGCTGGGCCTGGGCTGCGAAGAAAAAACTATCAGATCAACGTTCGGTTTACCTTAGAGAAGATTGAGCCTTCAGGGAGAACCGCCCTAGCGAAGTCCGCCACACCGGATCTCGACTTCAACTCTTGAAAAGTTCCGCTAAAGCCTGAAACTCCGACCATGGCTGAGCCCGACCTCTTTTCCCCCTCCTTGCCTCCCGCCCAGGAAGCGCGCATTCACGAACTCCGCTCCTTACTCGATCATCATAACAGACTTTATTATAACAAAGCAGCTCCGGAAATCTCTGACGCGGAATATGACAAGCTTTTCCGAGAGCTTGAGGAACTCGAAAAACAGCATCCCGAATTTCACGATGCGAACTCGCCCTCTTTGCGCGTGGGAGGTGCTCCGATAGAAGGATTTCAGCAAATTCAACATGCCGTCCCGATGCTCAGTATCGACGACGTGTTCGAGCTCAGTGCAGAGGCCATCGAGAAACTCACGGACGAGCAAGTCCGTAAAGTGGGGAGAAAATGCGCCGAGCAAGAGTTGATTGAGTTCTATCAGCGCCTCCAAAAAAGTCTCGGACGTCAGGACATCTCCGTCACCATCGAACCCAAGATCGATGGTGTCGCAGTTTCCTTGCTCTATCGAGACGGCAAACTTGCTTACGCCGCCACTCGAGGAGACGGCCAAACTGGCGACGACGTGACCCACAACGTGCGGACGATTCGAAGTATACCGTTAGATCTCAGGTCCCATGAAGCAAAAATGATAGTGCCAAGCCTCCTCGAAGTTCGCGGCGAGATCTTTATGCCGAATGAAGCATTCACATTACTCAATGCAGAACGCGACGAAGCAGGGCTTCCAACTTTCGCCAATCCCCGGAACTCGGCTGCCGGAACGCTCAAGCTTTTTGATTCGAAAATCGTCGCCCAACGCCCACTCGCTTTCCTCGCCCACGGACTGGGTGCCTATGTGGGAAGCCCGTTAGAAACTGAGCATCAATTCCATGATCTATTAGAATGCCTCCATATCCCGGGTAACCAACCGATCCTTACGGCCTCCACGCTGGATGAAGTTCTGAAAGCCGTTGCGCAAATCAATCGCGATCGGCAAGCTCTCGATTACGGCACAGATGGCGCAGTCATCAAAGTTCTCAATCGCGCGGAACGCGAGCAACTCGGCTTCACCTCACGCGCACCGCGCTGGGCCGCAGCTTACAAATTTCTGCCAGAGCAGAAGGAAACCACGCTGAACAATATTATTATCCAAGTCGGTCGTACTGGCGTCCTAACACCCGTCGCCGAGCTCACGCCGGTTCTCATTTCCGGATCCACTGTCTCCCGTGCCACTTTGCATAACCAAGACGAGATCGACCGTAAAAAAATCCAGATCGGCGCAACGGTTTTGATCGAAAAGGCCGGTGAAATTATTCCCGCAGTGGTCAAAGTCACTCAGGCCGTGGACGGTGTCCCCGTGTTTTCCATCTTCGATCACGTCGGCGGAATGTGCCCGTCGTGTAGAGGTCCGATCTCGCAAGAGGAGGGCTTCGTCGCATGGCGCTGCACGAACTTTGAATGCTCTGCCCAAGCGGTCACACGAATCAAACACTTCGCCGCGCGAAAGGCTTTGGATCTCGATGGGCTTGGCGAAATCGTCGCCGAAGCCCTCGTCCGCCATGGCCATTGCACGACCCCACTCGACCTTTTCAAGCTGACGGAAGAAACCCTTGCCAATTTAAATCTCGGCACAGTGGAGAACCCCCGTCGCTTCGGCGAGAAGAACGCAACCAAAGTTCTATCCGCTCTCGAAGCCGCGAAATCCAAGCCACTACACCGCTGGCTTTTCGCGATGGGTATCCGGCAGTTAGGTGAATCTGCAGCCAAGGAGCTTACGCGACTTCATCGAACCATCGCCGAGATTGCCAAGTCTGAAATTCTATCAGAACTTTTCCGCGACGCCCGTGCCTCGGTAAAAAAACAAAACGAATTTCTATCAAAATACTCGATTACGGGCGATGTGGGGCCGGCCGTCGCAGAGACGATCATCACCTTTTTTCGAGCCGAAGCAGGGCAACACGTGCTCGCCTGTATGTCGGAACTCGGGATCGACCCCGTTTCCGACAACTATCTCCCCATCGCTGCCGAAGCCGATCTATCAGCTCTGCCGCTTACGGGGAAAACCTTTGTCATTACGGGCACTTTGAGCATGGACCGGGACGCGATGAAAGAGCTGATAGAAACCAAAGGCGGAAAAGTCAGCGGCTCGGTTTCCGCGAAAACCCACTTCGTTGTCGCCGGTGATGGTGGTGGATCAAAACGTGACAAGGCGGAGAAACTCGGCGTGCCGATTATCGACGAAGCGGGTTTGCAAGCCCTCATCCTGTAAGATTTCATTAAGTTTGAGAGAACCGATGAGCAGGGTTTTTGGATTTTTCTCGCTACTTTGCCCACCCTCATTTTGATGAGCTGAGTGGAAGCGATGACCAATGCAATCGATCAGAATGGCTGGGCAGTAATTCCAGAATTTCTGGGAAACAACGACTCACGCCGATTGAGCGAGGAATGCCGAGCCGCCTGCGAAAACGGTGCATTCAAACGGGCAGGAGTCGGAAGAGGAGCGACCATGGAAATTCGCGAGGATATCCGACAGGATCACATCCTCTGGTTGCAACCCGGTGAAGGATCGGTGGAACAGGAAGCCTATTTGACAAAACTTGAAACGCTGCGACTGGCCCTCAATCAACGCTTTTTCCTAGGACTCTTCGAATTTGAGGGGCACTTCGCGATCTATCCGAAAGGTGCGTTTTACAAACCCCACCTAGACCGTCACGCGGGAACGAATGATCGGATTGTAACTGTGATTCTCTATCTCAATGAAGATTGGCAGCCCGGTGACGGCGGAGAGCTGAAACTCTGGACCGATGCCGGCACGAAGGACGGGCCTTTCGAGTTGATAGAACCGCGCATGGGCACGCTGGTCTGCTTCCCATCCGGCGACTACTGGCACGAGGTTCTCCCTGCGAATAAATCCCGGATGAGTATCACAGGTTGGTTTCGCCAACGGTGAGACAATCATACCTCATCACACGATCACAGAACCTAACAAACTAACAACTTTGCCAGATTCGTGCATCTACTGACGGCGACAACACCATCCCCCACGCTAAGAAGGGTCTCGCGTTTCGGGCGTAGCTCTGTGCCACCATCCTTCCGATGCAAAGCCACGACGATCACATTGCCAGAGTGCAGGCATTCAAACTCACCAATTGATTTCCCTGCAAACGGCGAGTATTTCGGTATCACAGCTTCCTCCAGTTCTAACCCGAGATCACTGAGCTCTTCTTGGAGGTGATGCGATTTTTCACTATCGGTGATGAGCTCAGTGGACTCTGGAAAGAGAATCAGGTGGGAAATGCGTTCGGCTCCGATGTGCGCGGGCAGCACGACGCGGTTAGCACCTGCCTGAAGCAGTTTTCGCTCGGTAGATGGATCTTCTCCGCGTGCGATGATCATCAAATCCGGATGTAAATCGCGGGCGCTGAGCGTAATGAAAACATTGCTCGCATCGGATGGCAGAACAGTCGCCAGCACCGAAGCTCGGATCACCCTCGCCTCTAACAACACAGACTCCTCGGTGGCCTCACCTTCCAGCGTCAAGAAACCAGACTCGCGAGCCGACTCCAGCCTTCGCGGATCCTTGTCCACGATGACGAAGGGGCGCTGCCCTGCTTTCAAATCTGCGGCCACCATGCGCCCGATTCTGCCGTAGCCACAGATGATGGTGTGTTTGTTCAGTTTTTTAAGTTCAGCACTCATGCGTCTATCTCCTAATGCGCGGCGAATCTGTCCTTCCATCAGGAATTGAACCAATGCACCACTAACAAAAATCACACTGAAGCACCCGAGGATGATCAAGCCCATTGTGAAGCCCCGAAGCCCCTCTTCCTGAATCGGCCTAACCTCTCCGTAGCCGACTGTAAAAATTGAGATGACCACCATGTAAACGGCATCCGACCAGTTCCAACCCGCTAACAAATATCCGATGACCCCCAACACAAATACGCCCGCCAAGAAAGAAAGGCCGTAAGCGAGATTGCGGGTTGGGTAAGTCATCGGAATGGGCGTTTCCACTCTGCATCCCGCATACCATTTGTCAGAAATTCCGCTGAATCTTTCGCACGCTGCCTGAGCGTCGGCGGGTTTCAACTCACTTGCGTGGAGCTTATAATGAAGGAAGTACGAGGACTGGGACTCGAACCCAGGATTGGATTATTGACATCTAAATATCAATAAGTTGTGCATTTTTCTTGAAAGTGGGAACGGAGAAATGCTTTAAAGTCCCTAAATCCGTTCCCGCTCTCGTTCTCACTCAAAAATCTCATTTCTACGATCATGGCCACACTCATCAAACGCCCAAATTCCCCGTTCTGGATTGCCGCCTTCGATGTTCCGCAAGCGGATGGCAGCACCCGCCGCCTGAAGAAGTCCACGAAGCAAAAGAAGCGTTCAGAGGCGATGACTGAGGCAATCCGCCTCGAAGAGCTGGAATGCTCCGCCAGCACCGCCACCGGTGCGAACGGTTCAAAGGCTTACTCCATTCTCTCCGAGGCCGCGGCCGCTGCCGCCAAGGGGGAACTATCCGAAGCCAGGGCACGGGAGTTGCTCGCCCGCTTGTGTGAAGTCTCGACCGGCGAGACGCTGAAATTCTACACCGTGCGGACATGGGCCGCCGATTGGCTCGCCGTGAAAGCCACTACCGGCAAACCTGCCACTGTGAGACGTTACACCGGCAGCGTGAATGCGTTCCTCGCATGGCTTGGGGACAAGGCTGACGTGAAACTGGAAGCCATCACCAAGGCAGACGTGCGATCATTCCGCGATGCGATCCGGGTTGGATGGACGGCAGGCAAGAAGGCGGCACCGGCGAAAAAGCGAGGCGAAAAAGAAGACACTCTTCGCCGCACGGCCAAGACCGCGAACCACTTCGCCCGCGACATCGCCGGCATGTTCCGCTCCGCGCTGCGTGAAGGGTTGTTACTTGCAAGTCCATGCTCGGCGTTAGAGAAATTACCAGAGGATGATTCGATTGAGCGTGAGGTATTCACCGTTGCGGAAGTCAGCAAGCTGGTAAATGCCGCAGGGGGAGACGAATGGCAATCAGCCGTCTTTTCTGACAGGACGCTCGGCACCGATACCCGCGCCGCTCGAAGCCAAGATTGGCAAGGGATGATCCTCGTCGGATTCTATGCGGGAGCGAGGTTGGGAGATTGTGCCCGCCTGACCTGGGGGAATTTGAACCTCAAGCGGAAGACACTTTCCTTCATGCCAGCCAAGACCGACCGGAAGCGGAAGCGCTTGGAAGTTCCGTTACATCCTCGCCTCGTGAGTTGGTTGCAGGGGCGAAACATCGGCAAGGATGATGAGCCGCTATTTCCCGTCCTGTTCAAGACCTCCGTTTCGGGAAATGCTGGCCTGTCCTCGCAATTCGTCGCCATCATGGACGCGGGCAAGATCGACCGTGGCACGAAGCGGGAGGGGACCAAGGGAGGTCAGCGAGCGCAACATTCCCGGAGCTTCCACGCCCTTCGCCACAGCCTCACCTCGACGCTGGCAAATGCCGACGTGTCTGAGGAAATTCGTCGCCGCATCGTTGGTCATGAATCCGCCGAAGTGCATTCGGGATACACCCACCACGAACGCGAAACCCTCGCCCGAGCCGTGGAGAAAATGCCGAGCGTTTGACGCTCTCATCGAGGGGCGCTGTCCAAGAAAATATCGAAAATCCTGAGTCTGGGCTTTGATTATTTCCATAAGTCATTAATTTCGAGGAGGTAAATTCTAATAGGCGGTAAAGTATCTGCGCCCGTGTAAATCCGTTAAATTCCTGTATAGTGTCCGGGTCTCGTTATGAGACCGACCACACAAGCACAAAGTCAACACGGCCTGCCCGCTGGCAATGCCGTCCCGCCAAAAAACGTAAACCAAGTCCGCCCCGAGTGGGGTGATGCCCGGGCGGTTCAAAGCCGCTTTGGGATCTGCAAGTCAACTCTGTACCGTCTAACGGAAGATGGGAAGATTCGCAGCTCGTCATTGCGCGAGCGCGGAAAATTGAGAGGGAAGCGCCTTTTCTCGATGGACTCCATCGCCGCATACATTGAGAGCATGGCGAGTGGTGGAGAGGGGGAAGCATGAAACCCGACCGTAAACTCTTTGTCGGCGTCGTTCTCATCGTTCTTGGCGTGGCACTGTTCACCCTCATGACTCGGTGGGTCATTCAACCTCTGATCTTAGTGACTCCATGAAAAAGTCATCCTCAACAAAAAGAAGCCGCGTCAGCAATGAATCCTCAGAGCCAAACGGGCGTTTCCATCTGGCGGCACTCGAAGCCATGCGCTACCGCTTGCCGGACTACCTCGCCGCCCGTGGCGTGGAACTCCGTAGGAACGGAACCCGGCTTGTCGGGCGGTGTCCAGTCCATGACGACCGCGCCCCGAGCTTCGCGGTTTTCGGCACCGATTACGAAACCTGCGGTTGTTTCCCTTGCGGATTCACCGGCGACGTTTTCGAAGTCTCGAAATGGCTGGGCCGTAGTTCGACCTTTCCCGAGGCCGTTGCCGACGTCGCCGCCACCCTTGGTGTCTATCTGCCGCAATCAACCGCAGGAACCGCCACAAGGCCAGCCACGGTACCGCCAAGGCCAGCCAAGCAACCCGAGCCGTCTTTCGTACTATCCGCTGCCGAGCGGGAAACCATTCACGCCGCAAGACTGGCGTTTTCCGATGCGTTCTGGGCTGAGGAACCCATCGTTGACGACATCGGCGCAAGCCTTGGACTCGACCGCGAAACGCTCCGCTTGGCCTCATGGGGAAGCTCCGGGCTTGGACTTGCTAACGGATGGCTTTGCTATGCCTATCCGCATGGGTTGAAATGGAGAAACCCGGACCCGACCGGCAAGTTCCGTTTCCGGTGGATCGTCGGGAAAGCCCTCGCTCCTTGGCGCATGGAATGGGTGACGCCCGAAACCGAAACCGTCTATGTCACGGAAGGGGAAAGCGACACCCTCGCCCTGATCGCTGCCGGACTCGAAGCCGATGGCACCGCCGCTTGCGTGGCATCACCGGGTACGTCGTTTCTGCGAGAATGGGCACAGCTTTTCCGAGGGAAACGGGTCATCTTGTGTTTCGACACCGATCAACCAGGGCGCACCGCCACAGCCTCCGTTGCCGCCATCTTGAAAGGGCACGCATTCGAAATCCTGACATGGAAGGGAACTGCAAGCCATGAGTAAAGCCGCCCTAGCAAAAGATGCCCGAGGTATCCTCAATACCGCAGGCCTGGAAGCCCTACGCGCTGCCGTAATGACTGCCGTGCCGGTGGAACCTCAACCCGCACCACAGGCTAAGTCCGAGGACTCTAAGAATTTCACAAAGTCGAAAACTCACTCAACCTCTCCACCCGATGCCGACAAGCTGACCTTCGACCCGGAGCGCGTTTTCTATGCTACAGAGTCAGGAAGCTACCTTGTGGACACTGGGACGCATTACCGAACCTACGGACGGAAATCACCCATCGTCGCCGGGATCAAGCGACACCTACGTGCCACCGGACACTCGGAGAATGACTTGAAAGACCTCGTCACTCATCATTTGGAAAACATCGAACTCGACCGCGCTTGCGATTGGACTGGCGGGCTGGCAGGGCATCGCCGGGGGATCATGCTGCGCGAAGGCCGGAAGTTCCTCATCACTGACGAGCCGGACATGATAGAACCCTGCGCCGGAAATTGGCCGCTCATCGGAAATATTCTCGACCAAGCGTTTCCCGAAGGTGATTCCCGGAGCGTTTTCTTAGGTTGGCTCAAAGGCGGAGTGGATGCTATACGCAAACAAACTCACCAGCCCGCACCAATGCTCGTCTTGGCGGGCGAGGCGAATGCCGGGAAATCACTTCTCGCCCATATTTCAAAGATCATCCTTGGAGGTCGCGCCGGTAGTCCCATGACGGCATGGACTGGCCGCTTGCCATGGAATGACGACATTCTGCGAACGGAGCTTCTCTTGATTGACGACAGCGTGAGCAGCACCGACCCACGGGCGCGGAAAGCGTTCGGTTCTAATTTCAAGGAATCCATCTATGCCGGGGACGTATCCATAAACACCCGTCGGAAATCATCCTTAAGCCTCCGCCCCGTGTGGCGCGTGATGGTATGTTGTAACGAAACGCCTGAAAACCTCTCCGTCATCCCGCCGATGGAAGATGGCATCGAAGACAAGATCATCCTGTTGAAAGTCAGCCGGATCAAAACCCCGATGCCAGCCTCGACGGTTGACGAGAAGCTGGCCTTTGCCGCTGCCATCCGCTCGGAGCTGTCCGCCTTTATTCACCACCTCGAAGGCTTTACTGTGCCCGAGCATCTATCCGATTCCCGATCCGGTGTGACAGCCTGGAAAGATCAAACTTTGCTCGATGCCGTCATGGAAATTTCACCTGAGAAGCGCTTGGAAAATCTCATCGCCCTCGCCGTGGAAAAGGGATTTTTCAGCATCACTCCCGGAGAATCGAAATGGATGCCCGCCGCCGAAGTCCAAAGCAACTTGGAGGATCGAGATTCACCCACCGCATCGCAGGCGCAAACGCTACTCCGCTTCCATGCAACTTGCGGACGTAGTCTAACTTACCTAGCCAAGCACGAAAGCCCCTTCGTCACTGATATCCGCACGTTTCAGGGAACCGTGCAATATCGCCTCACCCGCCCGGAAGGTGGAAAGGTTGAGTAAGTTTTTCACTTTCAGAAAATTATGAGCTGCCTTGTCACATCTCTGAAATCGCCACCCGTCACCGGCGGACGCGGCACGCATAGCCGTTTCATAGCATGCGCAGCGCAATATGTTTCGCGAGCACCCTAACGAGTCGCCATCCTGCAATCCGCGCCCGTTGAACGATGCCAGAATAAACCTATGCTGGACGCCATGAACATCCGCCACGAACGATTCGCCGAACTGGTTGCCTCCGGTGTGCCGGCAGTGCGGGCATACACCGAAGCCGGATACTCGAACAAAGGGAAGAACGCCGAGGCGAACGCCACGAGATTGATGGCAAATGATGGGGTGAAGTCGCGCATTGCGGAATTCAGGGCAAAGTCATCTGCCAAACTGGAATTGAAACGCGAGGATTTGGCCCGTCATCTCATGAACGCGGTGCGGACCCCAATCGGGGAAGTTGATGAAAACAGCCCCTTGGCTCAGGAATACACCATCGACCGGGAAGGACGAAAGCGGGTGAAGATGATTGGAAAAATCGAATGCGCCCGCCTGCTCTGTGAGTTGATGGGATGGAAAGAACCTGAAAAGCATGAGGTTCATGCCGGCCCCAGCAATCTCGATGCGATCCGTGAGCGGGCGAAATCCATCGTTTCAGCTTTGGACCGGAGCGGTCGGAACCGTGATGAATCACGATGAACCCGGCTTCATGGGACTCACTGCGTTCGTTCTCATCGTAACCTCTTGATGTTGGCACATTCTTCGTGCCGATTCCATGCTGGCTGGGATGGTCACTTGGAGTTACGCGTAACGCGTGATCGAACGGATTGTGAGCGGTGGCCAGACGGGCGCGGATCGTGCCGGGTTTATCTTCGATAGTTACTGCGGCTTTCTGCCTCCATTCGGATTCTCAGAAGTTCATCTTCGTTGCGGATTTGCTGTTGGTGGATATCGTCCAATTGTTCTCGCGTCTCGGCGGCTGTTCTTTCTTGTTCCAATCGCATAATTGCCAAATCGGCCTGTTCATTTGTTATATTCCCCGCCGCTAGACTTTGATTAATTGCGTGTTCCTTTCTTTGGAGTTCTGCCTCAGCCAACATTCTGTAACCTTCACGTTGCGCCGCTGGATTATTAGATGATCTCGCCAGTGTTTGTGCTCTGGCAATATCAATGGTGACACCACTATTACGGTTGAGTTCATTTGCTACATCGGCTTCGCATTGTTGGCGAGGATTGAGAGTCTGCTGCTGCGGAACTGTTGGACTTTGCGCGACTTGGCGTTGAGCATACAGCCTTTGCATAGTGGCGTTAAATAAAGCGTTGGGGTCGGGCGTGGTTTGTGGGCGATCAGCTGTCGGTTGATCCTCAATTGGAGATTGTGATGGAATATCTTTTTTTTGTTTGGAGGCTAGTATCCTTGCCTCTTCCTGCTGCTTAAATTCGGTTTCGTTTTTTGCTGCGAGAAGTTTGATTCCAGCCTTGTCTGAAGGAAGATCCTTAACGATCACGGGAATTGCTTGCGCGGATAGTTCAGATGCCAAATCTTTCGCTAAGTTGTAAACCCATTCTGGGTTTGTCATGATGACGTTTTTCTCATTTTTTGCGGTCATGACTTTAGCATCTAGAGCTTTGAAAAAAATACTTTCTTCATCAAAACACTGTGGAAAACGAGCTTCCAGCTTGTCGATTGCAAGATCATACAGTTTGGCATATGAATCGGCGTCAATTACCTTTCGATCCTTTGCGCTTTCATCCGCGATCTGCGCGTGTGCCTGTTTTGCCGTTCTTTCCTCATTTTGCGTTTTTAAGAATTCCTGCTCCTCAATCTGCTTTTGTTTCCACGCCTCCGTCTCCTGCCGTGCTTTTGCACTTTTTGCGCTTTCCTCTCCCAGAAGCTTCCCCTGTAGCTTTGCGATCCGATCTATCTGATCGGCGGTCTGACCATTTGCGAACAAGGAAATTCCAAGCAGGAGAGAAAAAATTGTTTTCATGATGGGATTGCTTACCATGTCTCTTCCCTCGAATCAAGGCGATTGAACTACTGGAATCTAAGTCTTCGAGTTCTATCTGCCTTCGGTGGAAGTGGGAAAAATTGAGGGAGGTGGCAGCAGGAAGATTACAGCTTAAGAAAGCATACAGGGTAGCCATTTTAATTTGGGAGGTGATGCTTTCTCTGAAATCTTGTGATTCAGGATTGCAGAAAAGCCTGAGAGCCGTCACATTCCCTGCATCGTGAACGCGAAAAAAAAGGCAATCGTCCATCCGGTGACTCCAGCGCCAGCGAAGGTGCGGGTGTTTCAGGAGATTCGCTTGCGGCCTTCTACGAGCGATTACGAGACGTTTGCCATGACCACGGCGCTTGCCATGGGCAGAACCGCAGACACCTCATCCAAGCCCAAGCCGAACAAGCGCTTGCTCTCGCTGGTGAATTTGGGTTCCTGATCGAGCCGGGCGTTACTTGGTCGGAATTTCTCGTGCTCTGCCCGGATGCCATCCTCGGAACGGAACACATGGTGGAACTGGACACCCGCGCCGGTCTTGTTGGAAAAACCACGATTCCGCCAGCATTCGGACTGGTGCCGGAACTTCTCCGCCATCCGCTCGCTGTGCTGCGCCCGGATGTGGACGGCCCGCATGAGCGCGAGGCCATCGAATTTGTCCACGCCACACCGCTGGAATATCTATCCCGCTGGCTCGCCAGCAATCAGGTCTTCGGCGACGACGTGCGCCTGGTGTCGGTGATCCGCTGGGCAGACGGCATGATCTCCTTCGGGATCACCCAGCCGCAATACCACGGTGTCCCTGCGGAAACGCGGGAGATCGAGGCGTATTTCCACAAAGCGGGATGGACCCGTCTCAAAGACCCGTCCGGGCACACGGTGTTTTTCAACTACGCTTTCGGCGTGATGGCGATCGATGCGGAAAAGCGGAATTGCTACATCAACGAAGGTGGCTTGCAGCCGTTCGATGTCATTTTGTGCGAGCCGGATGAGTCGTTGGAGCGGTTTCTCGGCATTTATCCCTGATCCCGGCATTACCAAGCGTGGGAAGGGGTAATCCTTGTTCAAGGCGAACGCTCGTGCTGATCGCGCCCGCGCGCAGTCTTAAATGATCCAGAATTGCGCCAGGTACTGCGGAGAAGCTGGTCGAGTTACACAAGCTGGCTGACGCCGCCGTCGCGCGTAATTGCGCCGTCGTGAGTCGTCTTGACTCGATAAAAACCAAGAGGGACCTCGGTGAATCTGTTCTCACTTTCGTTCTCAAAAGACCCGACTCAAGGGACTTTGAATTCGTAAGTCATTTGAAATGAAGGAAGTACGAGGACTGGGACTCGAACCCAGGACCAATTGATTAAAAGCCAACTGCTCTACCAACTGAGCTATCCTCGCCTTCATTTCCCACATGCGGGGGCGGGACAATTAGGAGCGAGGCAAGCGCTTGGCAAGCTGATTATTACGAAAATATCGAACAATCTGAAATTAAGCCGCTCGCGACCGGCCGCGAACATCCTTGTCGTAAGCAATCAGGACTCGTTGCGCTTTGGAAGATGCCATTGCCACGCTGGATTTTTTTCGAGCTGCTCTTTTAGCTCTGGTGATTCAGCAGCCATCTCCTCAAAAATATAAGGACTGACGACTATGAACTGGAGCATGAGCGCAGCAAAGAACACGAAGACGAAGACGATGAGACGTTCTGGCCGGAGCGGCACGGAAGTCACTTGGTGGCCACCAGCGTAATCCCAAAGTGGACGCCCAAGACGCTTCGCGGTGAAATAACTGAGCACCTGACAGAACAACGAAAGCAAGCCCCAACCAAAGCCGATGCCGGTGAAAAGCACGCGTGCCGCGCGGCGGGTGGACGCCGCTAAATTGAGCAGCGAGTTATCGAGATTGGTCACCTTGAGACCGAGCAGCCATTTTCCGGGAGTGCTGCCAAAGTGTTGGATGAGGAAGATTTCTAGAATGAACCACGGGATGTAGTGAGAGAAAACGATCCAAGTGTTGCCAAGTGTGCTCCGGATGTCGCGTCCGGTCGCCCACATCACGATCCACCAAATACCGGCGTAGAGCGAGAGGTCAAACCAACGCGCCCAGAAGCGCCTACCTAGCAGTGGGGTGGGACTCGGCGGAGGTGGGGACCCAATATCCAGGGATGGGGCAGCCTCGGGAAACAAGGACGGCGCTTGATACGGCCGGGTGATCTGAAATTCGCGCTTAAAGAGGTCGATCTCGCCCAGCGGCATCCAGTTAGGAAGCCCCTCATGCCATGCCTGTGTCGTCGGCTCGAGTTGACCATCTTCGATCTTATGGCGGATTTCGTAGTCGTGGATAGGGCCGATTTTTTCCCCGTTGCGGATGAGCCAAATGTCCATGTGTTAGAGATTCCGGAGGGATTTTGCTGCATCGCTACGGGCTGCGAAAAATGCAGGGACCAGCGCGGCGAGAGAGCAGAGAATAAAAGCCATGAGGGCGATGACTGCTTGCTCTAACGGATTGTTATAAGCTGGCAAAACGCCAAAGCCGGTGAAATTCGCCGCAAAAGGATCAAAGCCTAGGCCTCGGAAAATCCCCTGAACCTCACCGCGGAAATGAATCACCAAACGACCGAGGCTCACCCCGAGGATCGCTCCCAAGACGCCGAGAATCATTCCCTGATAGAGAAAAACCCGCACGATCTGGCCGGGCGCGGCACCGAGGGCTTTCATCACGCCTATCTCACGACGCTTCTGGATCGTGACAGTGAACATCACCGCCATCATCGAGAATGCGGAGACGAGCACGATGAAAGAAAGGGCGAAATACATCATCACGCGCTGCTGGTTGATGAGCGCGAAGAAGGCCTGGTATTGCTCGCCCCAGGTGAGTAACGACCAATCCTGTCCCAGAATTTTCCGCGACGCTGCGGCGACCGGCTCTGCCTGATAGGGATCATCGAGGCGCAGCGCGATCCCTTGCACGGCCTCTCCCAAACCGGCGAGGTCCTGCGCAAGCGGCAGAGGCACGAAGAGATCGGGGGTGACCGCCATCTGGGACGCCTGATAGACGCCGACGATCTCGGCTTCCTTCGGTAGGACGATGCTCTTAAGTCCTTTCAGCGTCTCACCGTCCATTTTTTCCACATCGGTAGAATTGAGGTCGGCGATGGCTTTTTCAACGAGAGCTCTGTTCGCTGCGGTGAAATGATACGTTTTGGAGGACTCATCTTTTTCACCGGTCTCCATGGCCACAAGCAGTGCGTCTAGCAGATCCATCTCAGGCTGGCGGATGGGTTCTGCACGAATGGCATCAAGGGCGGCGTAAACCTCGGAGAGCGTGTCGATGGATAGGGCCGATTTCTCTCCGTGAGTTTCCCAAGCATTTTTAAGTGATTCGGTGGAATGGCTCCATACTTCGGCGAAAGCTTCCCGCAGAGGAGGCTTTTCCGTCGCTTTGTAGGCGTGCATGACTTGCTCGAAATTCCGCGTCGAATAGAGCCGGATTTTGTCCCCAATTTGAATTTGGAGTTGTTCGGCAAGAATTGAGGAAATGACGACTCGATCATCGATGCCGAGATCTGCCGTGGATTTTGGGAAATTTGCGAGGTCTAGCATCTTGGCGATGCCAGAAACCTGGGCTGAATCCGAGGTATCAATCCCACGGAAGAGCACCGGGCGCTGCCAAGACTGCACATCGACGATGACGTTATCCGAAACAAACGCCGTAGCCGTTAGAACATGCGGAAGTGCTTGAGCTGTTTGAGCTGCCTTCCGCCAATCGGTGAGCGGAGACCCTCCGAAGCCACCCCCTTGCTGACGCATCAGAATGTGTGGAGTGAACCCGAGCAGGCGGCTTTTTACGTTGCGCTCCAGTCCGGCATAAACGGCCATGACGACTACCAAGACCAGCACCCCTAACATCACTCCGACTAGCGAGATCAAGGTGAACGAGGACAGCATGGAGCGGCGCGGATTGAGGTAGCGCCGGGCGAGGAGGAAACTAAAGGAACGACGTTTGATGCCGCTAGGTAACCCGTGAACGGCCTCGGAGCAAGCGTTAGTGATTACCGACAGCCGAAGCACGGCACCCAGTTGATGAGGCGCGTCTTGAGCCCAGTGAGCAGGCCGTATGGCCCGAGTCGATCGGCGGGTTGGTTCTCGTCTTTGAGCAGCACCTACCTGGCGTAAAAAGAGAGTGCCGCTCCCCTGTAAGCCGGATTCTGTCCCCCTCTTGCGAGGATGGACGGCCATTTCTCTCACCCCGCCGAAGCGGAGCGCCCTGCTTGCGCAGAGTGCGACTAATACCCGGAGATGAACGGGCGGGCAGCCCTTCCCCTGTTCTGTCTTGCACCACGCGGGGTTTGCCATGCCGTCCGGTTACCCGGATTCGCGGTGGGCTCTTACTCCACCATTTCACCCTTGCCTGTGTCCTTGCGGGCCATCGGCGGTATCTTTCTGCTGCACTTTCCGTCCGGGTTCCTCGCGGTTCCCGTCCCTCACTTTCATGAGGCGCGTTGCCCTGTGGTGTCCGGACTTTCCTCAACTCCTCCTTGCGGAAAAATTGCGACCGTCCGGGGAGCGGCCCGCGCAGAGTGGGGGAGATCGGATTATTTTCCAATCAAAAACACATCAAGAAAAAACCACAGGATCATCGCTGCGCCGATCACAATCTTGAATCCCATCCCCGCGACCGTTCCCACCACTGAACCAACACCGGAAATCGCCGCTTGCTGGGTTTGTTTCCGCGCGAAGCCGATTTCACAAACGAACGCGCCGATCAGCGGCCCCAGCAACAAGCCAAATGGCAGGAAAAACATGCCCACGATGCTCCCGACCATTGCCCCCACCGCACCCCAGCGCGTTCCTCCGAACCACTTCGAGCCAGCCGCGCCGCTGAGAACTTCAAAGGTTTGGGAAATCGCCATCAGTAGAGCGAGCACGACAAATGACCACCATTGCAGACCGGAGTTTTTCCCAAGCATTAGCCAATGGGCCACGGCCGCGATCAATAAAATCAAGTGTCCCGGCAATACCGGTAGGATGCAACCAATCGCTCCGGCAACGAGCAAAGAAATCGTCACAAACCACGCGGCTCCCGTTCCTACATCACCCCAAATTGCACTCGATTCGATAGCATTCCACACGCCGTCTTTGTTACATCAGTTTCACCGATGCCGCAATCTTCGTCCTGATGTTTTTGGTGATCATTGAAACTTCCTACCTTTGACATCATGGGCATTGTTGATAGAAGTGATCGATGGTGATCGCCATTATAACAACTTATTAAAAAATCATGAAAATAAAATTCTGGATCTCAGCAATCGCCGCTCCATTCATCTTCACCTCTTGTGATGCAAATAAAACCGCCACTGAAAAAATGGACGCCGGTAAGGATAAAATCGCCGAAGGTGTGAAGGAAGTCGCCGATGCTGCGAAGGAAAAAGCGAACGAAAAAATGGATCAGGCCCGGGCGGACGCAAAGGTCGCCATGGCCAAGGCGGAAGACAAAATGGAGCAGGCCGGAAATGCAGCGAAAGAAAAAATGACCAAGGCAGGTGAAGCGGCGAATGCTGCCGTGGATCAAGCCACAGAAAAGATCGGGGCCGCTGCCAGTGAAGTCAAAGAAACGGTAAAAGATGCCGTCGAAGGCGTGAAAGAAGAGTCACCTCCTAAGAACTAGAAGGTTCACCACCAAACGCCGAGGATTGATTCGATGGGCGAACGCCATCGTATTGGCCATCTCAAAATTTGAAAACAAAAAAGCCCGGCAGGAAACTGCCGGGCTTTTCTGTGAGATGATAGAAATGTATTTTTTATTTCGGTTCGTCGTCCTCGTCGATGTTGTGGGTGAGGATGAATTGGAGGTCATCCAGACCGAGGTTAGAAGCGAAGCCTTCATCGCCGAGCACGTTGGTGACCAGCTGAGTTTTTTGATGCTGAAGGATGCGGATCTTTTCTTCGACGGTGTCGCGTGTGAGCAATCGGTAAGCGATCACCTTGTTTTTCTGGCCGATCCGGTGGGTTCGGTCGATGGCTTGGTTTTCGACGGCAGGGTTCCACCATGGATCGTAGAGAATGACATACGATGCCGAGGTGAGGTTGAGGCCGGCGCCACCTGCCTTGAGCGAGAGCATGAAGACGGACGGGTCTTTGGTCGTCTGGAAACGCTCGATTTCGCCTTTGCGGTCCTTGGTCTGGCCGGTGAGGTAATTGTATGGGCGATTTTCCAGTTCGAGACGGGCTTTGATCAGATCGAGCATCGAAACAAACTGCGAGAAGACGAGCACCTTGTGTCCTTCTTCGTGAAGCTGATCGAGCAGATAGAAGAGCGACTCCATTTTGGCGGACTCTTCCTTGAGATACTTCGGATCGATGAGACCAGGGTGGCAGCAGATCTGACGCAAGCGCATTAGACCTTGCAGAATGGCGAAGGAGTTCTTCTTCACCGCTTCGTCCGAATCGAGGCCTAACAGGGCTTTTTGAATGCGCTTGAGCTCGTTTTTGTAGAGCTCGACCTGGATGCCTTCCATCTTCGAGTAAACTTCTTCTTCGGTCCGTGGCGGAAGATCTTGGGCGACCTGCAGCTTGGTGCGGCGGAGGAGGAATGGACGCAGACGCGAGGCGAGGCGGGACTGGCTGAGGGGGTCCTTGCGTTTGTCGAAGCGTTTCTTGAAATACGCGCGAGAGCCGAGCACCCCGGGCATGGCGAAGGCCATCAGCGACCACATGTCGAGCAGGCGGTTTTCGATGGGCGTTCCCGTGAGGACCAAGCGATTTTGGGAATCCAGTTCGCGGGCGCATTTGGCAGCCTTGGAGTCCGGATTTTTGATTTGCTGGCCTTCGTCGAGAATGGTGGTGAGCCATTTGATCCCGTTGAGTTCCTCGCCGCAGACGCGGAGCTGGGCGTAGTTGAGAACGAGGATGTCGATGTGGTTCTGGATGTATTCCACATTGATGTCGTCGCGGTTCTTGAGAATCTTGACCTTGAGCTGCGGGGTGAATTTCCCAGCCTCGCTGTACCAAACGTCCAGCACGGACTTCGGACAAACGACGAGTGCGGGTTTTTTCATGCCGCCCGTCTTGCGGTGCTCGTCGAATAGCCAGAGCAGGTAGGTGAGGGATTGGATGGTTTTTCCAAGACCCATGTCATCCGCGAGGATACCACCGAAGTTGTTAACCGATAGATAAGCGAGGAATTTGAAGCCATCGACCTGATAGGGGCGGAGGGTGGCGTTGAGTCCCTCTGGGAGGTCCGGGTTGACTTCGAGCTGGATGTCGCTTGCGCGGTTCTTGATACGTTCCCATGCTTTCGGGTCGAAGACTTCGGCAGCCTTCGGGTCCGAGAGTTGGAGGGCGTGCATGCGGTGGGTTTCACCGGAGAGGTCGAAGGGATCGAGACCGAGGCGGGTGACAGCCTCGCGTTGGTCGGCATCGAGCTTGATTTCAAGGCGCATCCATGAACCGTCGTCCATTCGGACGTAGCCACCACGGGCGGCGACAAGCTGGCGGATTTGTGCTTTCGAGAGATTGGCACCTTGCACGTCGATGACGATGCGGAGGTCGAACCAGTCGATGTCCTGGCCGACAACCTCGAAGCGGACGGCGGCCGTGACTGGGTCGGCGAGGATTGAGCGGAGGCGGAGATCGATATCGAGTTCGATGTTTTCCGGCATCGCCTTGATCCATTCCGCAAATTTTTCGGGGAACTGCTTGGTGATACGGGATTTGAACGAAAGCAATTTCTCGTCGTAGCTGAGACCCATTTCATCGAGGATGGCAGGGACCGGATAGAGATCTTCACGAGCGAAACGTAGGAGCTGCTTCCCTTTGATTGGCTGCTGTTCCGCGAGTTCCCAGCCTTCTTTGACGAGGCGCTCGGTGCGGCGGCCTTTCGTTTCGATGGCGGTGACATCGATGACTAGGTGCTCAGTTTCTGCGGCGGTTAGGCCAGCAATGAGCTTCATTTCGAACTTAGGTTTCAGTTCGAGATCGACGACGCGTTTCTTGAGAGATTCGGGCAGCGCGGCACCAATCTTGCGCAGGAACTCGACGCCCTCGAGAGAGTCGATCACACGCTTCGGAATCAGATAACGCGGCATGACATCCGTTTCCTCAAGCCAGCGTGGTGGCCCGGGGAAGACAGTTTCGTCAGATTGATAGAATTCCTTGCGGCCTGGGAGAAGGCGCACGGAGTGGGAGACATTTTCCCCGGACGCGGTGATGAGTTGAAGCGCGAAACTTTTGCCATCGTATGGATCGTCTTCACAAACCCAAGCTAAGCGCTCTTCTGATACCTTGAACGGGCGTTCGTCGAGATTGACGATGTAGCCTGTTAGCGCGGGTTGGCGGAAAACCCGGTTCATAAAGCGGCAGGACTCCTCTTGATCGAAGTCAAGCGTGGTATCGCCATATTTCCGATAGAAAGCGAGGTAATGCTCCCAAAGCGTCTGGCTAGAGGCATCCATCAGCAGGGCGGCTTCGTGATGGAGATTGACGTAATTTTCGATATCGTTCTTTTCGCGAAGCTGGACCCACACGCCGGCTTTTTCTTCCTTCACCTCAATGCGGGCTTCGTTGATCGTGGCGACCAAGCGAAATTCTACCGTGAGCGGAGCATCCTGCGGAGGGCGTTCGTTGACTTGTTCGATGCGCTCATACCAAGCAGCGACCTCGCGCTCTTGTTCCCAGTCCGCCATTTTTTTCTGAACGTGACCCAAATCGGTGATCACGCTCATGAATTCGGGATAGGCGAGTTTCTTTTTATAGAAGGCGTAGGCGATGTAGTTCCAGAACTCGAGGATATCGCCCGGAGGCATCGGCCAGAGTTCGAGCGGCTCGTAAGTCGTAATCTCCCAACGCGGCGTGATGCGGACCATGTCGTGGTCGTGGAGTTCTCCCTCGATCACATAGCGGCGGTAGCGTTTTTCAATTTTCGTGACGAAATCCGCTTCTTTGTCGTCGAGTTCGCGTCCAAGCTTCTCTTCGATAATGTCGAGCACCGGGGTATCGTCAAATTCGTTAGGTGATTCTGGGAGGTCTTCACCCCGGTGCATGCGCTCCATCATGGTCGCATATTGGCAGGCCCCGGCGACTAGCTCATCCTCGGCAGTACACGACCCGAACCAACGGTTACCTTGAAGGCGGAGGCTGGTGCGGAAGATCCCCGCTTCATCCTCAACGCGGCCTTGAATGAAAAGATGATTGCCGAAAATCTGGGTGACGGCTCCATCTTTTTGAAGCAGCTCTCCGCGTTTTCTGGCCTCTTCGGGGAAACTATTGAGAAAATTGAGAGTCGCTCTATCTGGATTCATCGCGTCAGGAGTTGAAAAATTACCCGAAAATGGACACAACAAGCATTATGCCATGTCATCCATCGCCGGGGAGGAAGCTTAAGACATGAAAACGAATTCACGCAATAAAAACCTAGTAGCAGAATTTTATATCACGCTCTCTGCTCAGGAAAGGCGGTGAGGTGAGACTCTAACAAAACAGGCTCTGATGGAAATGCCCAGCCCGCCGATCACAAACAGGGCAGGGAACCAAATCGAATACCCGGGAGCCAAGGAATCTGGAGCTAAAACTGCGACATCTGGGTGTGTGGGATCGACCCGACAGGTGATGGATTTCCCCACCGGAAAACCCGCCACTCGGCTCTCGATTTCCGCTCGATTTGAGGACCACGGGCTGCCACGCAGGGTGAGATGATCGCCCGTGTGGGATGTGCCCTTCCACTCGTAGCCGAAACTGATGTCCTGCCGATACTCCATCGGTGAGTCCGGGTCATGCCGGCGCTCCTCCAGTTCGGAGCTCAAAATCACACACTGCACTTCCGGCCAAGCCCGCATGTCATGCGCCCGGAGGTAGCTGCGGCCCATGAGCCAGACAAAAATGCCCCCGAGCGCCGCCAAAATCAGCCCGAGAGCCACCAAGAAGATGCGCCCTCCGAGAGTAGAAGGACTTGCGTGCAGCCTTTCACGGAAAATTTGAGAATCATCTGCCACGCGGAAGCAATGCGGCAATTTGCGCGATCGCGCTACCCGAAATCGGACGAGCGAAAATTTTTAATGCCGTTTCGGGTTTTCAGGGCTTAATTATCCGCAATGCGTCGCCGCTCACCCATCCTGATTTTCAGCTTCGCGGCGTTTGCAATTCTTGGATACTGGCTTGCAGGGACTGCGGCCCCGCGGAAAGCCGCTCGCAAAGATCAGGTCGCGATTAAGTCTGGTCCCAAGCGCGTGGTGCCCATGGACGATGAAATGCCGAAATTTAAACGCGGCGAACGAGACCCCGCGCCGATGAGGGATGACGAAGCCTTTAAAGCGGGCGCACTTTCTAATCAGCGGGTCATTCTTTTCAAGGATCGTGCATCGCTTGAAGATTTTCTGAAACGGGCAGGGGATCGCATCCGTGTAATGGGCCGCCTCGATGCCCTGAACGCGCTGCAGGTCGGATTTTTAAATTACGGTGATCTCGCGGGACTTCTAACGGGAAATGAGGAGACATCGTTTGTTTTCCCCGTTGATATCCCCACACGCGGGCAAGGGAAGGCTCAAGACAGCGCTGTCGGACTTGGTGCGGGCTTGTTAGAGTCGTTAGGAATTACCGGCGACAATTCTTCGTGGGGGAAGGGCATTCTCATCGCGATCCTCGATACCGGCGTCATGTCGAATTCAGCGTTTAAAAGCCAGATTTCCTCCATCAATCTTGTGCCACTTCCCGGGGATCTATCAACACAGAATGGGCACGGGACAGCCGTGGCATCCATGATCATCGGTCAAGGTTCGCTCACACCCGGCGTTGCTCCTAGTGCTAACATTCTATCCATTCGTATTGCCGATGATTTAGGGCAATCCAACAGTTACCTGCTCGCCAGTGGCATCCTTGCCGCAGTGGATGGCGGTGCCAAAATCATCAATATCTCGATGGCGAGCGACAACCCGAGCCCCCTGATCACCCGGGCCTTAGAATATGCTTATGCTGCGGGAGTCATGGTCGTTGCGGCTGTCGGAAACAACGGCACCAATCAGGTTTCCCATCCAGCGGCTGACGCTGGGGTGTTCGGCATAGGCGCGGTGGATGCTCGCAATGATCACTTGGATTTTTCGAATACGGGAAATCAGGTCGCCATTTCTACGGCTGGTTTCGAGATTAATGCCGCGTGGAAAAGTGACCAAGCGGCTGCGGTCAGCGGCACCTCGTTCAGCGCTCCTATTTTTTCAGGTTCAGTGGCGGGTGTGGCGACCGCGATGGGCACCTCCGTCCTAAAAGCAGCCAACTTGCTGATTTCTGTGGCGAATGATGGCGGTGTCGCAGGAGCGGATCCCGTGCTTGGGGCGGGCACACTCGATGTCGGCCGCGCACTTAATTCGAAAACGCGTGGCATTTTTGATGCAGCACTTTCTTCCCAACGGATGACCGAGCCTTCATTCAGCGCGCCTAACGGGGAAATCGAAGTGCTTGTCCAAAACCGTGGCACCGAGACTCTTATCAACACCGCCGTGGATGTCACGACCCCCGCCGGAACCACCACTGCTAATATTACATCGCTTGCCCCTAATGCCGTGCAAACCATTCGTGTCCCGATCTCTCAAGCTCCATCCATCTCTCTGCTCTACGATTCGCGCGTCCGTCTATCAGGTGGTATTCAGGATTCGAAACCTTCCAATGACCGCCGCGTTGATCAATATATTCCAGGTGGTCAATAGCGCGTTGTTAGTTTTCGCGCTGGTGATCCCGGCGGTCGCTGGAACGACGATGCGGGATGCTCCTAACTTCAGCGCTTCGCCGGCCAACCAACTTGTCGTCGCCGGAAATGCATGCGGCCCCACGGCGCTTCTCAATGCCTTCCGTTTCGGGAATGCCGACTGGCAACGCGCGTCTCATCAAATCATGGGGACCACCGACAAGGAGCGCATTTACACACTCATCCGCGAATGCGGCATGCGCCCGTCCAGCCATCTCAAAGGCCGTCCGCGCTGGTCTCGCAAGGGGGTGAACATCGCCGATCTTTGCGATATGGCTAACGAAACCGCCCGCGGCCAGATGCTTCCTCTCATCAGCCAAGAAGTGCTTTTTGCGAAAAAAGGAGAGACCCAAGAACAGCTCCTCCAACGCGTCCACCAGCGGCTTGATACTTCTCTATCAAAAGGCCTGCCGCCGATTCTCAGCCTGCGCCGCTACGCTCTCCGTGGCTCGGAGTGGATTGTGTTAGACGCCCATTTCGTGACCCTCATCCGCATGCCACAAAAGCTCGAAAAGGGCACCCGCGCATTCCCCGTGACCTATGCCGATCCCTGGGGCGGAAAAATTTCCACCGGCAGTATCGCAATTCCGGAGCGCCCTATTCTATCAGCTTCGGCGAATACCGCGCCTTGTCTCGAAGCCGTTTTACCGCAGTCCTCCATCGGCAAAAAACTTGTTCGCTCCGGGGAGTTAACGATGATCACCCTCTCTGCCGCGCTTGGCCGATGGTGAGTTGGAGCGGGCGACGATTCCTCGCCGAGTCGATTCGGTATCCGTCGATCTCCCAACAAATTTCTTGGCAGCGGTTGCCGAAAGCATTAATTTAAGGTGCTAGGTTGCCCATGCAGAAAATTTTCCCCTTGTTTCAATAGACCCTATATCCGGCATCAAGTGGAAAGGCCTATAAACCTCAGACCAGTCATGAAGATGAAAATTCAAATCGCGGCATGTCTCATTTGCGGGATCTTGAAGGTTTCGGCGGTGGAACCACTCACGGAAAGCACGTTTACGGAAATCATCCAGGAGGCCAATGTGATAGCCGCCTCTAACAAGTCCGTCACTCGCGCCAAGACCCATACGCTTTTTAGATCGCCCGACTCCGTGCGAACAGGACAGATATCGCGAGTTGAGCTGACGGCGAAGGATCAGACGATCACGAGAGTCGGCGCGAACACCACATTCACCTTCTCACCTTCAGGAAGAGACATTCAGTTGAAACAAGGCAGTGTCCTATTCCATTCGCCTGCCGGGGCGGGTGGCGGGTCGATCAAAAACCGCGGCAGTTCGGCGGCGGTGTTAGGCACCACCATGATCGGCGCGGTGCTGCGGGATGGGCGTTTCAAAGTATTGGATCTCGAAGGCACCGTCAAAGTAACCTTGCTTATTGGAGATAACGTCACGCTGAAACCGGGTCAAATGGTGATCGTATCGGCGGATAGCACCAAATTGAGCGATGTGATGGATTTTAAGTTAGGAGAGCTAGTCGCTCGGTTACAGCTCGTCGTGGGCTTTTCCAAGCCGGTGCCATCGTGGTCCCTGATTCAAGCCGCGATTCAAGCTCAGAACGAGCGAATCGACTCAGGGACACTCACTCAGCTTTTTTCGTTTCAAGAATCCAGCTTCGGACTCGACATCAGGTATAGGGGACTCAACGACCTACCATTCTATTCATTTAACGGCCTCGGAAATCCTCTGGACTTTGCTGGCAGCGGCGGGGTAGGCCCGATTCCTGGTGGCCTAAATGGCTATCAACTCATTCCTCCGTGGTTTAATCAGCCAATCGGTTGCGTGTTTGTCGAGCCTCCGCCTGTGACGGAAGTCAATCCACCGAAGCCACCTAAGTCTCCCTAGTTGGGATGCTTGGGGATTTTAAAACGAGTCGCGAAACCCTGAGTGTCTGGCGAATGTTAGTAATGCCTCTATCAGCGCAATAATCCTTTTCGATCCTCCTATTTCGCGTCCATTTTCCAAATGCCCGCCCAACTAGCAGGGGGATGCGCGATTAGTTCCGCACAGCGTGCAGCGAGCGCCTTGCTCGGGCCATCATAAAATTCACTCACCAGCGTCTCAAATTGCGTCAGCGCATTTGCAAAATCTCCCAAGCAATATGCGTCGTAGGCGGTATGATAGAGTTTGCAAATATTAGAAAAATCCGGCGGCGTGCAGGGATTTTCACACTCGAACAACTCCACCGGTTCACTCTTTCCCTTCACGATCACGCGATCCACGAGGCGATGCGTCGGCTGTGTGCTGAACTGGACCAAGGTCACACTCGTAACTAACAGTTTAACGCCGTAATACTTGGTAAGCGCCTCCACCCGCGAAGCCTCGTTTACCGTGTCTCCTACGAGGCCGTAATCGAGCCGCTGGGCCGAGCCCTTGTTCCCGACAAGCACCGCGCCGCTGTGGAGCGCCACTCCATAACCAAAGATCTTGTGAACTTCCGGTGACAAAGAAGTGCGCAGTTTTTCCATGGCGGTAATTAATTTGATTGCAGCGCGACTGGCGCAATCCACTCCATCAGGCTGCGCTTGTGGAGCGCCCCAATAACTTAGGAATTGGTCGCCTAGGAAATGTTCTAGGTTTCCCTCCTCGCTCATAATGGCGTTCGTCTGCGCTTCGAAAACACGGTTGAGTAGCTCGAACATCCCCTGCGGCCCCAGCATTTCGGCTAGCGGTGTAGAATTGCGCAAATCCGTTAGTAGCAGGGTGACATCAGCACGGCGTGGCTCCATCGAGCCTGGATCGGCCAGCACTGCCTCCAGCACTCGCGGCGAAAAGTAAAGTCCCATCGTGTTCCGTAGCATCATGCGTTCGAGCCGTTCTAACACAAAGTCATAGAAGAAAACCGTCAGACTGATCAGCATCAAAACCATCACCGGAACCGACAGGGGAATTGCCAAGCCATTGTGGTTGAACAGCCACTGGGCGATGAACAGATAACCAAGCCCCAGACTGATTACTGCTAACAAGCGTGTGCCTGGCTGGCGGATGACGAAGCATGATACCGCTGCCAGCGCGCCGGATAGGGCGATGATCCAGAGATTCGCCGTTAGAGATGGCTCGACCAAAAATTCTCCGTGCAGCGCGGCGTTGATGAAATGGAGATGAATTTCCGGGCCGACCATCGGCTTGGGATTGGTAAATGGCGTGTTGTGAATATCTTGAAAAATTTCGGCGGTGGGCCCGATCAAGACGATTTTCCCTGCAAAAGCCTTACCGTTTGCATAATTTTTCTCCCATAGCTTCGGCGAGAGAACATCTCCAATATTAGAAGGCTTGTAAGCGATGCCCGGCGGAGCAGTGAAACGAACTAACGAGGATTCGAAACCTGTTGGAATCGCATCGGCACGGCCGAATTTTCGCAATGCGCGCGCATCCATGGATTCGAGCACGACTCCCTCAGAAACCAAATCGCCCACTTGTCCACTGGTCTGACGGAAATTTCCACGGCGTAAGGTGCCATCAATATCTGGCCAGATGTTTACATAACCTAAACGATCATCTTCCACACACGCATCGGTTGACTTCGATTGCACAATGCTCTCGTTAGGAAATAACAATTCCCTGAATTCGCCTCGTTCGGTTTGGCCGACGTTGATGTTGTAGCCGATGACCACGCGGTCCTTGTATTTTTCAAGTGCTTGATGCAGTTCCGCGTCACCATCCCCCGGCGTGGCGAATACGAGGTCGAGCACGATGACTTTTGCCCCGGCATCCGCGAGTTTTTCAATCAATCGCGCCCAGACCTCGCGTGACCATGGAAAGTTGTTTTGCAAATGCCGCAGCACCGACTCGCGTTGCAGTTCCTCCTCGCTGAAATCCGAAGAGTAGATCGGTTTATCGATGCCGATGAGCGCCAGTCGATCGTCCATCGGTGTTTTTCGACCCAGCCGCACCTGCCAGTCCTGCGCGAAAAACTCCACTTGCTGGAGAGGCACGAATCCCCGTGCCCAGAGCAGCACGAACCCCACCGTGAAGATCGTACAAATGGCGAGGACGACCAGCGAACGGCGATTTGCGGTTTTCACTGTTCGATGACTGATGCCAGGCCAAGGTGAAGGCAAGCACATTTGTCGCCGAGTTTTTTGGTAACCCATCCCATAGTCGGGAACAATTTTTCACGTGACCCTGCGGAAATGAATCGCCACATTCTCGTAACAACCACTGCATAACCCATGGGAAACTTCGCCGCTTTTGAACAAAAAATGACCGCCGCCGGAATGGGCGATGCCGCTATCCGCGCCTTTCGCCGCAATTACGAGGCACTACTTCGTAATGAAACCGGCATGATCCCCGAGGACACTATCGCCCCGGCCACCGGTCTGGCGTCGTTTGAAAGCATCGCTGCCAGTGCTCCTGCTGATGCCGCGCTGCTCGCTCAATCGGTGGTTATCAAACTCAACGGCGGCCTTGGCACCGGCATGGGCTTACAAGGCCCGAAGAGTCTTCTATCGGTTCGTGAAGGCGTCAATTTTCTCGATCTCATGGTCCGTCAGATCCTTGATCTGCGCTTGAGCAGCGGTGCTACCGTTAGATTGCTGCTCATGAATAGCTTTAGCACCAGTGCGGACACACTCGGACATTTGGAAAAATACCGCGCCGCCGGACTTGCGGATGCCTCGGAAGTCGAGCTGATGCAAAACCAAATCCCCAAAATTGATGCAGCCACTCTCGCTCCCGTCGAGTGGCCTGCCGACCGCGATCACGAATGGTGCCCACCCGGCCACGGCGATCTCTATCCGGCGCTCGTGGGTAGCGGTTGGTTAGATCGTCTGCTCGCGGAGGGAGTGAAATACGCCTTTGTTTCGAACTCGGACAACCTCGGAGCCATCCTCGATCCCACCATTCTTAAATATTTCGCTGACTCCGGCGCCCCATTTTTGATGGAAGTTACCCGCCGCACCGCTGCCGATCGTAAGGGCGGGCATTTGGCGGTTAGGAAAAGCGACGGCAGACTTCTACTCCGCGAGGTCGCCCAATGTCCGGACGCGGATAGCGATGCGTTCCAAGACATCGACCGACATCAGTATTTTAATACTAACAGCCTCTGGCTTCGTCTCGATCTTCTCAAGGAGCAGCTCGCCGCCGATTCCGGCGTCTTGCCACTGCCGATGATCCGGAATAACAAGACGGTCGATCCACGCGATAAAAAATCCACCGCCGTCATCCAGTTAGAGATTGCCATGGGAGCCGCCATCGAATGCTTCGCAGGTTCCACCGCAATCGATGTCCCGCGCAGCCGTTTCGCGCCCGTGAAAACCACGGGTGATCTGCTCGCTCTCCGGTCGGATGCCTATGAAGTCCTCGCAGACGGCCAAGTCCGTCTCGCCACTTCCCGCAAGGGCGTTCCCCCAACCATCGTTCTATCCGATGATTATAAACTCGTCGATCAAATCGAAGCCCTTGGCGTTCCTAGCCTGATCCGTTGCCAGTCTCTCAAAATCACCGGCCCAGTCCACCTCGCCCCTGGCGTCGTCATCGAAGGCGACGTGGCGATCAATAACTCCAGCCCGGAGCGAAAAACCCTCCCAGCCGGAGTCTATCAAAATACAAGCATCGAGCTCTGATAGGACCGAAAAGACTCCTTCCGATTTCCTCGTCCCGCACCACGGAGCGCGGAATCCAGAGTCTGCGCCAGCAGGCCTTACAATCTTGGCGAAGCGACTCCGGCTGGCCCATAGGCAATTCATTCCGCCTTTTGTGTTCGCCCAGCACAAGCGAAATGCAGAGACTCAAAGGCCTGGGAGAGGAGCGCAGAGACGAATCACACCAAGTTTGCCTCCGCGCTTAAATTGTTGAAATGCAACCCCTGAGCCGAATGGCACTGTGATTGAACTTGGAATATGGTAGTGTTGTCCGCCCTCTTCGCCACGGATTATAACCCTGCAAACACGCCGGAAAAGATCGGCCTACCACTAACATTTTTTGTGGCCAGCGCGCGATGATGATGGCGCGTTCGTCTTGGGACAAAGAGGTGACCTTCCTCACCATGCACGTGCGCGGGGCAAGCAGCGGACATCCTTACCGAGACCGCAACGGCATTATGCATTCCGCAAAAGGCCGGACTTGGGTCACCATCCCGTGGGATGGTGGACAGGACGCGGGCTGGAAGTGCAACACGGTGCTGATCGATGGCCGTGAACAAAATAACAGCACTCCGGGTCGGGTCGTGGATTTTGTGGACACACCACAAGCCAGTTTTTTGGCGGGCGATGCCAAATACTGTTGGGATTGGGCCTAGCGCACGGTTTCTAAAAACAAAAAGGACCAGACTGCGACGCGCGATGATGTGCTCAACGATCAATTGGATTCCGGCCCGGGCTGGAGGCTGGTGGAGCAAAGTTTCAACGTCTTCGCCTGGACGAAAAATCCAGGACAAGTCTATAGCCAGCCGTTGAAAGTCATGCCAGACTGACTTGCACCGGATGATGTGATCTCCGCCTGCGTCAAGCAGGTCAACACGCCGGTTCTGAAATCTTTTCGCACCGCCGGTGTGGTGCGCGGAGCAAGGCCCTATGTTTTGGTCGTCGATGACATCCAGCGCAATTGTTTGAAGGCACGTTACGACTGGAATTTACACCTGAGCTGCAACAATTACCAACGGTCATCGCTTCCTTGAAAAATTTTGATGCCGGAAAGCTACCCGGACTGGTGGCCTCGTGGTCATTTGATGCCATCGAAAAAGGTGCGTTTGCTTCAGCGCAAAAAGATATTCCCGCGATCCCGTCCGTTGAAGCCACCGTAGAGTCCGGGCGGATTCAAAACGCAGCACGCTTTGCTAAAGACGCGCTCGTCGTGCCGCTCAAGCTGAAAGAAAAAATTGGCCAGACCTTTACCGTAGCCTTTTGGATTAAGTCTGATCCGAACCCGGACGGCAATCTCATTAACATTAACGACCTCTTCTTTTTCAGCCTCGACATGGTTCAAGGCTCACTCCGTTTCAACGCACAGGGCCAATGGTTTTACGGCGGCACTAACAACGCCTCCATGCTAGGCTACTGGACACATTTCGCCATCACATCGGATGCCACCACCTTGTCGGTTTATGGGGATGGGCATCTCCTCCTGAGTATGCCGGTGAGCCGTTCTCTAGAGTTATCAGATTCCTTTAAACTCGGCGGGAGCGGGTTCAAAGGTTTGATCGACGACCTGCAAATTTTTGACCGTGCCTTCGATGGCGAGACGGTGCAACACCTTTACCTCAGCCCTCCAAGGAGCACTGATTAGTGACTGCAAATCGAAATGTGCGACATTGAAATGAGTGCGGAAAAGCTGACAAATTCTATGCAACAAAGGTTAGGCTTATTTTCGATCTGAGAAATTTCTGCGAGGGGCTGCTAGAGAGGGTCTCGTGTCAGCTTTCCAAGTGGCTGCGTGTGAGTTTCTCGCGCCTCTCGCGGACGAGGCGGACGACCAGTGCGGTCCACCCAGTCTGATGGGAAGCGCCGAGTCCTTCGCCGGTTTCCGCATGGAAATATTCGTGAAACAGGAGCGTGTCCTGCCAGTGGGAGACATCCGTGTAGCGGTATGCTTGGCCGAAACAGGGGCGGTAGCCTTTTTCGTCGGGTAGAAAAAGCGAGATGAGGCGGTCGCACAGATCGATGGCGATTTCGAGCAGCGTGGCCATGTTGCCAGAGCCGGTGGGATATTCGATTTCAAAGGTGTTACCATAGAAATAATAGTAGCGTTCGAGGGCTTCGATGATGAGGAAATTGATGGGAAACCAGATCGGCCCGCGCCAGTTAGAGTTTCCTCCGAACATATCAGTGGTGGCTTCACCGGGCGTATAAGGGACCTCGTGGCGTTGGCCACCGTGTTCGAAGACGAAGGGTTTTTCGCCGTGCGCCTTGCTCAACGAGCGGATGCCGAAATTTGATAAGAATTCCTTCGGGTCGAGCATGTAAGCGAGGCTTTTCCGTAGGCGGGCTTCGGAGGGAATGGCGAGTAGGCAACGGCCGGGATTCTTGTTGCCGGTCACGCGGCGGACAGTGATGTATTTGAGTAGATCCGGGCGGTTCGTTAGAAACCAGTCCATGCGTTTGCGGAAGGCCGGCAGGGCGTCGATCGTTTTCTGTTTAAGCACGGTGACGGAGCACATCGGCAGCAGCCCGACCAGCGAACGAATGCGCAGTGGGATTGGTTCGCGGTAGTTGATGATGAGCTGGTCGTAGTAGAAACCGTCCTCGTTGTCCCACAGTCCGGTGCCGCCGAGCGAGTTGATGGCATCACAAATGTTGACGAAATGTTCGAAAAATTTCGAGGCGATGTCTTCGTAGGCTGGGTTTTCAAGCGCGAGCTCTAACGAAATTGAGAGCATCGTTAGACAAAATGAAGCCATCCACGCCGTGCCATCTGCCTGATTCAGCCTGCCACCGCCGGGGAGGGCGTGGGAGCGATCAAAGACTCCGATGTTATCCAGCCCGAGGAAGCCACCGCCGAAGACGTGACGGCCTTCAATGTCCTTTCGGTTGACCCACCAGGTGAAATTGAGAAGAAGTTTTTGGAATGCTCGCTCAAGGAATAACAGATCGCGCTCGCCCTTTTTATCAGAAATTTTATAGACCCGCCAGACTGCCCAGGCATGGACAGGTGGGTTCACATCTGAGAAATTCCATTCGTAGGCTGGAAGTTGTCCATTAGGGTGCATGTACCACTCGCGCAGCAGCAAGAGCAGTTGGGATTTCGCGAAATCTGGATCGACTCCGGCAAACGGAATCATGTGGAACGCCGTGTCCCATGCGGCGAACCACGGGTATTCCCACTTATCCGGCATTGAGAGAATGTCACGGGCATGAAAATGCTGCCAATCCGCATTGCGCCCCCTGAGTCGTGATTCTAACGATGGCTCTTGCTTTTCTCCCTTGATCCAATCATCGATCACGTAATGGAAAAACTGCTTAGTCCACAGCAGCCCGGCGTATCCTTGGCGGCAGATTAAGCGTTCATCGTAGGAGATACCCTTGGGGATCACGTCCTCATAAAATGCATCGCACTCGGCGATGCGTTCGGCGAAAGTCTCATCAAAATTCTCAAACCCTGCATGACCGTTAGATTCACTGGCCAGGTGCAGGCGGCAGCGGACCGTGATGGATTTGCCGGGAGGAATGATGAACTTCAAATGAGCGGCTGCCTTGGTGCCTGCGGGGGTGGGGGAGATGGCGTCTTTTTCCCCGTGAATGAGATAGCGGTGGAATGCATCCTTGACGTAAGGGGTGGTATTTTCACTGCCGAAGACGGATTTGTTATTGGTTTCATTTTCCGTGAATAGCCAAGGCGTGCGCTTTCGGGGATTCGGAGAATCTACCAGAAAACGAAATTCCCCTAACGTCTCATGGATTGCGATGACGGCGTCTCTATTCGTTTTAATTTGCGGCTTTTTGCTAGGCGTCTCTCGGCTGTGATCCCATGCCCAAGTGTTACGAAACCATAGGGATGGCAAAACGTGGATGGGCGCAGCTTTTGGGCCGTGATTAGTCACGGTGATGCGCCACAGGATGTCCTCCGGCGTGCGCTTCGCCACTTCCTGCACCACATCGAAATAGCGTCCGTCATCAAACATGCCCATGTCCGCCAATTCCCTCTCGGGACCGTTTCGTCCGAGGGCTTGGTTCTCCTCGCGGAGCGCGGTGTAGGGATACTTCCCCTGCGGATATTTGTAGAGTGCCTTGGTGTAGGAGTGCGTGGGGCTGGAGTCTAAGTAGTAGTAGCACTCTTTCACGTCTTCACCGTGGTTTCCCTCGTTGCCACCGAGACCGAAAAGCCGCTCTTTGAGGATCGTGTCGTTCCCATTCCAGAGGACGGGCGCGAAACACAGCCGACACTGGCGGTCAGTCCAGCCTTGCAAGCCGTCCTCGCCCCAGCGGTAGGCGCGGCGGCGCGAGTGATCGTGAGGAAAACTGGCCCAACTATTCCCATGGTCTGAGTAGTCCTCGCGCACGGTGCCCCATTGGCGCTCGCTGAGAAATGGCCCCCAACGCCGCCATCGTTCCGGGCCAGTGGCAGCTTCGGCCAGTCGTTCTTTCTCCTGATTCATCATCTCTGGGCGGAGACTAAGCATGATTCGTGCACGCAGACCAGAAAGAGTGACGAAATCGTGCGGGCACTCGATTTTGGGAATTTCGGACCATAAATGTTTCTCAAATCACGAATTCCGGCGACCCGTTAGGATTTTGTAAAACGAGCGGGATCGGATTTCCTCAATGGATAGGCCGGTTTCCAAGGCTTCGGCCTCGGTGATCGCTCCGCAAGCGATGCCTCGCAGAAAGAAATTCAGCAAGCCCTGGCCAGTGGCGGCGTCGTCGAACACATCGCCGAATAGCGAGGCCAGCGCTGCCTTTTCCACAAAAGCCTTGAGTCGGCCGGATGCTGCCTCCAAACCCTCGAGAAAAAAACTGTAAATCGCCGCATAGCGTGCGACGACTTGGGCTGGGTGAAGATCCCACCCTTGATAGATGCCGTTGGTCAACGAATGGAGGTTATCATCGAAGGCCAGCTTCCAAGCGCCATGCACTGCTGCGAAATTCCGCGCGATCTGATCTGCCGTGAGATCGGCGCTGCGGTGTGGGCCGACGGGGAGAATATTCGTGGCGCCATCGGAAATGTGAACGCCGGTGCCTGCTAGCGATACGATCATGTGCGCACGCGCAAAATCACAGGTCGGGTGGCCCATCGCCTGATAGGCCGCCGTGATGCCGCTAGACGCCGTGTAATCGTAAACCCCAAAATGAACGCTGTGGCAGCGTCCCTCGGCAGCCTGCACGATGGCGAGCAGTGGGCAGTTCCCATGGCGATCAATGATGGATTGCGGTGTTTCGATCATCGGCTCGACGGGAATACTGCCGTGTGGGAGACCGAGTTTTTTTTCTAACATCGAAAAAATCGCAACCGCAGCGGTGACTTGCGCGGCAAGTTGCACTTTGGGTAGGGTTACGACGAAATTGGGCGGTAGTTTTCCGCCTGTTTCCTTGATGAGAGTGGTGATGAAGATGTCCAGTGTGCGGATCGCACGGTCCCTCAAATCCTCATTGAATGGTTTGATGCGGATGCCAATGAACGGCGGTAAAGTACCAGCAGCCAGTCCCGCTGCCACCTCCCGCGCACCTTGTTCTGCATGGCCGTCTTCCTCGCTATCGACCCGGTTTCCATAACCATCTTCATAATCTAACCGGAAGTCTTCGATTGGCTCTCGGGTCAGTTTTGCGACGATTCTGGCGTAAAGTTTTTCCGCAAATGCAGGCTCCCAATTCACCCCTAACACATTCGCAAGAGTGGTGGCATCTGGGGCGTATTCCTTGAGTGAACGCAGTGCTACCAGTCCAAGTTTAACAGTCGAATCCGCCTTAAAAAGATGCCCACCGCCGTAAAGCGTATGGACGGCCTGCCTGCGGTCAGACTCTCCAGGATAGGTCTGCATGAAGGCGCGATTTTCATTGGACAGGCGCGCAACAATGGGGGCGAGATTTTCAGGCGTGAGGGTCGTGTGGCTCATGGTGGAAAGTCGATTAATTCGAATGAAACATGATTTCCATCAAATCGGCAGTCAAGGAGTCACTCGCGCCGATCCCATGCATTTTTGAGGCCAACTCTCCGCCGTCCTTAAAATTCCCACCAAGGCTCGGGAAGGGA
The DNA here is from genome assembly GCA_025363295.1 of Akkermansiaceae bacterium. Lineage (GTDB taxonomy): Bacteria > Verrucomicrobiota > Verrucomicrobiia > Verrucomicrobiales > Akkermansiaceae > Luteolibacter. Next base: position 4,070 of record JANYEC010000012.1, on the reverse strand, counting down.
AGGTGGGATGTCCATATCACGCTTGCAGGGAATGCCCGTGATCCCTCAGGCTCTTGCCGTGTCAGAGACGATGGAAAGTGCCCGCCGCTGGAGTGGCTTTGTTTGCCCAGACTGCCGATTTGTGTTTCGCGTGCCGCGTGATCACGATGGCAAGGGCATCGTTTGCCCGAGTTGCCGGCGAATCCTAAAAATCCCCGCACCGGGCGACACTCCGCCTGCTTTGTTAGTGCCCCTTCGCAAAATTTCAGCAGAGATGGTGAACGAGGATGGCCAAGTGATGGTGGCGAAACGAAGACGCCGAGGAAACAAAGTGGACGCACTGGAAAATCTAACGTGGGAGAGCCAGCCAAGGGACATCCAACACGGCGAAAAGCAGCAAATGCGAATGATGTTAATGAGTGGCGGAGGATTGTTCGTGCTGATCGTTTTAGGGGTTCTCGTGGCCCAGTATGGTGGCACGAAGGAAAAGGTTGCCGTCCCCAGTGTTGTCTCGAAGCAAGTGGTAGAATCTCCGAAAGCAGCCCCGCCCGTGGTCGCCCAGCGCAGCGAGGCAACGCTTACATCCGAAGCGGAAGTGCTGGCGAGAAAATTTCTGTTAGCTATACAAGTGGAAGAAATTCTCCCGCTCGTTCGCAACCCTCAGCGGGAGGAATCGCGAATCCGCCAATATTATCCGGACGGAAAAATTCCCGCGCTTGGCTTGTCCCAGTTTAACCCTACCGGAAGTCTCACGAAACAGGGATTGACTACCTTGTTTTCAGTAACCACTCGAGATAAAGAGGAGAAATCCATTGCCTTTGTTGAAGGGCCGCAGGGATTGAAGATTGATTGGGAAAGCTGGGTGGGCTGGTCGGATATTTCTTGGGAGAAATTTTTATCTAGCAAATCAACCACCGCGCATGTTTTCCGGGTGAACTTGGCTGCGACTGATTATTATAACTTTGATTTCAAGGACGAGGGGAAGTGGCAATCGTTCCGATTAGAATCATCGGATCAACAACATTCGATCTATGGATATGTGGAAAAAGGTTCGTTGTTGGAAAAGCAAATCCAGCCCGGGAGGGATACAACGGTGATGCCCATGATGCTTTCGTTGAGATTTCCAGAAGACGGAGCATCGTCTAACCAAGTATTGATCGAACGGTTAGTATGTGAAGGCTGGGTAGAGGAGAATTCAACGCCATGATCGCCACCACCTACGAAAAAGCCCTCGAATTGAACCTTGATCCCCAGGTTTACGGCACCTTCGCCGAGATCGGCGCGGGGCAGGAAACCGGGAATTGTTTTTTCAGAGCCTCAGGTGCTGCGGGTCTGGTGGCCAAAACGATCTCGGCCTACGACATGACCATGAGCGATGCCATCTACGGCCATGCGGAACGTTATGTTTCGGCGGCCCGCCTAGGTTCGATGCTTGATCACGAGTACTCGATCCTGCTAGAACGTCTGGGGCCCAAGCGCGGAGCTGACACCACATTTTTTTCATTCTGCAATACCGTTCGCGCTCGTGGCTGGAAGGATAACGGTGAGTGTCATGGCTGGCTAGGAATCCGTTTCCAAATGAAACCAGGCGATGCACCTTCCGATATCATTTTACACGTTAGATTGCTAGATAATCGCACGATTGACCAGATGGAAGCGCTCGGCACCATTGGCGTGAACCTCATTCATTCGGCCTTCCGCCATCGGGGGCATCTGTTGAAATTTGTAGAATCCCTCGTCGATAATCTTGTAGCCGGGCGGGTGGAAGTGGATCTCTTGAAATTCACAGGGCATGGTTATGGTTTCTTCGACAATCGTCTTTGCGCGCTGCAACTGGTAGAAAGCGGTCTCACCGATGCGACGATGTTTCTTCCAGATGGCGAAGTCGTTCAACCCGCGGAAGCGCTTTATCACCGTCCGGTTCTGTTATTGCGTGGCAGTTTTGATCCGGTGATGAAGGTGCATCTGACCATGTTAGATCAATCTCGCGGAGGGTTCACCGCATCCTTGGATGAAAAGGACCGCGATAAGGCCATAGAGCTTTGTGAAATCTCAATGCACAACCTCCTGCGTGAGCGCAGGATTGATCCCGTTGACTTTCTGGATCGGGCGGACGCATTGCAACTGTTAGGAAAGACGGTTCTTGTTTCACGCTGTGCCGAGTTCCACCGCATCGCCGCATTTCTCAATCGTTGCACGAATAAGCCGGTGGGGATCGTTCTAAGTATTGGTTTGCTCAACGAACTTTTCAAATCCAAGTGGTCGGAAAATCTAGCAGGAGGTTTGCTAGAGTCTTTTGGTCGCCTTTTCAAACAAGGGGTGACCTTACACGTTTTTCCGTGGAAAAACCGCCGCACGGGCGAGTTGGTGACCGCAGAAACCTTTCGTGCGCCGGAAGATAGCGTGCATCTCTATCGGCACTTCCTAGCACACGGGCGCATTGTGGGAGTCGTTTGTGAGGATGAGGCACTGCTGGGACACACCGGTCGGGATGTTTGCCGGATGATCACCGCCGGGGATGAAACTTGGCGTGACCTAGTGCCGGAAGTCGCGTGGACAATGGCGAAGCGCCACGCACAGCTCCGCTCGAGCTGATGCCGGGTTCAGGACATTCCATCGTTACACTTACCTCCCACCAGAAAACGCGAGGGGGGCTTCAGCAAATCGAAATCTGAGCCGCAATACATGCAGCGGAATCTTTGAGTCGCGATGATAGAAAGGGTGGCAGTGGTGCCGTGATTGAAAGGGAAAATGTGGATCGACTTTGAGTGGGTCAGCGCCCCGGAGTTGATGAGTGGTGTCCCTTTACACAGGGGACAAAAGGTGGCGCGCCGCTTGAAAAAAGCGATAAACCAAGTGACCGCACTGAAGATGATGCCGCTGATAATGAGATGAGTGGCAAGTTCGCTTGGCTGGTAGAGAAAACTCACCAATGCGGTAAGCGTCCCGATGATCCCTAAGAAGTGGATCATCGAAAGTAAAACTGCAGTGTCGTAAGGTCTCCTGGATGGCAATGAGCGTGCACGTAAGAGCCTTTCCTTGCGTGATGTATTAGGCTTTGGGACGTGCTCTGCTCCATCTTGAGACATAATCTTTTGGAGAGCGTTATGAAATTTGATTTTGTTAGCAACTCCTGATTTTCATTTTATATAGCATACCATGCTCATGTAACGCATGAAGACAGGTTGAATCGGAGCAAGCGTGAATCCTTTAAACCATGAGTTGCTATGGTGGGGGATATTGGCAATCATCCTTTCCGTAATGATATTTCAGTAACATGACGGCTTTTCTATTCAGTTGTGAGCATGCGACGTGTGCGGTGCCTGAGGCTTATCGGGAAATTTTCCGGGGCTCGGAGGAGGTGCTGACTTCGAAGGAAGGATGGGAGCCCGGGGCGCTGAATCTCGCGCAGGGTTTTGCGATGAGATTCCGCACACCTTTGGTACACGGGGACGTGACGCGGTTATTGATCGACTTGGAAAAAGATGGCGATGCCCGCTGGAGCCGGTTTTCCCTGAAACTGCCCGAGGCGACCCGCGTGAAAATCGCGGACCGGCAAGAGCGCCCCTATCGGGCATTGCTAAATCAACGCATCGCCGAGGATCTGCGGCGGCATGAGGGACTATTGCATGTGATGGTCCACACGGACCCTAATACTGAGGGCTTGGTGATGTTAGAGACGCCCGTGGATGCGATGCTCGCCGATAAATTGGCGACCGCGTGGCGAACCAAGCTTGCCGCAGGGAATGTGGATGTGCGTCACGTCCGGGGAGTGGGAGGGACCGCGCTGAGTGAAAGTTTGTCGAAATCGTTTCCGCGAGACCGCTATGCACAAGTGTGTCTCTCGGTGTCTCAGGCGTTCTTTCTGGAAGGCCGACCTTGGAAATGGGAAACGATCAAAAAGTTTATCCTCGAGTCGCTGGCTGAGGCAGTGGAGTAGCAGCCGGGGATTAAGGCGGTGCTAAACAATAAACTACCGAATTTGTTTGGAAAAGTTAAGGGGTTTTGATATGGTTTTGGCATGCCTAACCAACAAGTGGTATCGCAACTCCGCGCTAAGTATATGATTATCAACTCCGAGCTTGATGAGC
>JANYEC010000071.1 GCA_025363295.1 Akkermansiaceae bacterium | reverse complement strand
CTCGACGAGGGTCAGTATCCGACGGGAAGGAAAGTGGCGGACAAAGAGATGGAAGCACTCAATTTAAGACGCGAGATATTTCAGCCGAACTGGAACTATTCACTCGCGCCAAAATCCAATATTTGATTTTGCGGGTGTCCTAAGCGAGGCGTGGCGAAAGGGATCGGGACGCCATCCACTATGCGAATGATCTGGTCTTTTGCTGCTTCTTCGTAACCGATGCCGCTGGCGGAGGCCATGAGGTTCACGCAGATTTCATCGCCGACACGGATGACGGTGTATTTCGCGATCTCGCCCGGCTCGAGTTCGAGAACGGCTTTGTCCGGCAGGGATTCGAGGGCTTTATAGACCTTGGCTTCGTTTTCGGGATCGGTGGCGATGATGAGATCGAGGTCCATGGTTTCCCTGCCGTATCCCGCGCCGCAGATGGCGAAACCGCCGACAACGATGTAGCGCGTTCCCGAGGCATTGAGTATCCGGCAGAGATCCGCGAGGTCTTGTGGGGTGGGAGCGCGGGAAACTAACTCTTCCTCACCTGGGTATTCTTCCTCATCCATAAATCTGCTTCTTCGTGGCTATTGAACCGGAAAACTCCTTTCGGAATGAATCTCACCGGGAGAGCTTCCTGCCAGTCGCTCGCCCGTTGAATGGTGAAGGTCTTCGTGCAAAGGGGATTCGGAGGACGCCGACGACCGACGGTCTTGCCAGCGGGATCGTCGATGTTAATGACATTGACCTGTTTCATTGAATCCAGACTAGCTCAGGTTGCGGAAATAGGAAGCTTTGAAAAAAGCGGAAGCGGCACGGGGACAGGTTCATGATCGCCAGCGCTCGATGGCCAGGCGAATTCCGGCGGCTTTATGGAGGGTCTCCTCGTATTCCTTCTCGGGATCCGAATCAGCGACGATGCCAGCACCTACCCGATAGACTAACTGGTCGCCGCTGCGGATGAGCGTGCGGATGGCGATGTTAAACGAGGACTCACCATTGTAGCCGAGCCAGCCGATGGCACCGCAGTAAATCCCACGAGGGGCTTGTTCGAGTTCGCGGATGATTTCCATGGCGCGCTTTTTCGGTGCGCCGGTGATGCTGCCGCCGGGGAAGCAGGCGGCGAGAGCGGCGATGGCATCGACCTCGGGCCGGAGGGTGCCGGTGATGGTGGAAACGAGGTGGTGGACTTGGGCGAGTGATTCGAGCTGGAGCATTTCTGCAACGGCGACGCTGCCGAATTCGCAGACTTGGCCAAGGTCGTTGCGGAGCAAGTCCGTAATCATCACGAGCTCAGCGATTTCTTTGTTAGATGTCTGAAGCTCGTAGGCCGAGCGGCGGTCTTCATCCGAATCAGTAAAACGCGGGCGCGTGCCTTTGATCGGGCGGGCCTCGATGCCACGACCGGAGAGTTTTAAAAACGTCTCAGGCGATGAGCTAAGAATTTCCCGGCCATCCAAGGAAAGGTAAGCGGCCATGGGCGCGGGCGAGGCTTCGCGGAGGGTTTCGTAAAAACCGAAAAGCGAGCCGCCGGAGACGTGGGCTTCGAAGGATTGGGAGAGGTTCGCCTGATAGATGTCACCCGCGGCGATCCAGTCTTTGGCGCGTTGGACATTCCGGATGAAATGATCGCGGGGGGTGGCGGCGGTGAATGGGGAGATTTCCGCACGGGCATCGACGGTTTCACGCAGGCATTCGGAAAGGCGACCCGTTTCCCACCAAGTTTGATCATCATGGCAATACACAAGCATTTCCTCGTAGTCGCCGAAAACGAACTCGCCCTCGTAATCCACCCAGCCACAGAGCCCGCCAAGCGGGAAGCCGCGGTCGCCGGCTAGTTTCGGCCCGTTTGCCATTACCTCTCGGAGTTTTTCCTGAGCGGCCGGCGAAAAAATGCTGCCTCGTAATATCCGCTCCGGACGGGCAGCGATCACTGAGATCGGGCGCGAGCCGTTTGACGGAAAATTTCCCGCCGTGTCGAAAAACACCAGACCCTCCAAATGCCGCAAGCGCCCCGCCACCTCCACGGGGGCCTGACCATCTAGCCGGATCGGCCTCGCCACAGGTCGTATCAAGGGTTTCGCCATCGCCGCACGAACCAACGCCCGCAGCCCCGCCGAAGCAAGCCGGAACCACGAAAAATCCCGCGAAACCGACTCTAGGATTGCCAAACTTCAATCACCGACTAGGAATCTGCCCCCGGCGCGCATCCGTGCCCGAAAACTAGTAGCCATTATCCGATATGAAGGACCTCAGCAAATACCGCAACATCGGCATTTTCGCCCACGTTGATGCGGGCAAAACGACCACCACCGAACGTATTCTCAAGCTCACCGGCAAGATCCACAAGATCGGAGAAGTTCACGATGGCGCATCCACCATGGACTTCATGGAACAAGAAGCTGAGCGCGGAATCACCATTCAATCCGCCGCCACCACCTGCTTCTGGAAAGACCATCAATTTAACATCATCGACACCCCCGGCCACGTGGACTTCACCATCGAAGTTTACCGCTCGCTCAAAGTTCTCGACGGCGGCGTGGGCGTCTTCTGCGGCTCTGGCGGCGTTGAGCCTCAGTCGGAAACGAACTGGCGCTACGCGAACGATTCCGGCGTTTCCCGCGTCATTTACGTCAACAAACTCGACCGGATCGGCGCGGATTTCTATCGCGTCGTCGCTCAAGTGAAAAAAATCCTCGGCGCCCAACCGCTCGTCATGGTCCTACCCATCGGCACGGAAAGTGACTTCATCGGCGTGGTCGATCTGCTCACGATGAAAGCCCACGTCTGGGACGAATCCGGACAACCCGAAAATTTCAAAATCGAGGAAATTCCCGCCGACATGGTGGACAAGGCGAAGGAATACCGCGCCCAACTCATCGAGACCGCCGTCGAGCAAGACGACGCGATCATGGAATCCTACCTCGAAGGCACCGAGCCAAGCATCGACGATGTCAAAAAGTGCATCCGCAAGGGCACCATCGACCTCGCGTTTTTCCCGACCTACTGCGGTTCCTCTTTCAAAAACAAAGGTCTCCAGCTCGTGCTCGATGCCGTCGTCGATTACCTGCCTTCCCCTACCGACGTGAAACCACTCCCCGAAGTGGATGCTGAAGGCACCCCAACCGGCAAGTTCGCGGTTATCGACCCGAAGGCACCATTCCGCGGCCTTGCGTTCAAGATCATGGACGACAAGTTCGGCGCGCTCACTTTCACCCGCATCTACTCGGGGACCATCAAAAAGGGCGACACCGTTCTCAATTCCTTCACCGGCAAGACCGAGCGCATCAGCCGCATGGTCGAAATGCACGCCGACGACCGCAAGGAAGTGGACTCAGCCCAAGCGGGCGACATCATTGCCATCGTCGGACTCAAAAACGTCCAGACCGGTCACACCCTTTGTGATGAGAAAAACCCGGCCACGCTCGAGCCAATGGTTTTCCCAGATCCCGTCATTTCCATCGCCGTTGCTCCGAAAGACAAGGCCAACGCTGAAAAGCTCGCCAACGCCATCGGCAAGATGATCCAGGAAGATCCTTCATTCCGCGTCGAAACCGACGAGGAAACTAACGAAATGATCCTCAAAGGCATGGGCGAGCTCCACCTCGACATCAAGATCGACATCCTCAAGCGCACCCACAAGGTCGAGGTCTCCGTCGGCGCGCCACAGGTCGCCTATCGCGAAACCATCACCAAGCCCGTCAACGACAGCTACACCCACAAGAAGCAGTCCGGCGGTTCCGGTCAGTTCGCGAAAATCGACTACACCATCGAGCCCGGCGAAGTCGGTTCCGGCTTCATTTTCGAGTCCAAAGTCGTCGGCGGTAGCATCCCGAAAGAGTTCATCCCCGCCGTCGAAAAAGGATTCAAAACCTGCGTCAGCAAAGGACCACTCGCCGGTTACCCATGCTTAGACTTCAAGGTCACCCTCAACGAAGGTGGTTTCCACGCTGTGGACTCCAGCAACATCGCCTTCGAAATCGCCTCCAAAGCCGCCTATCGCCAGACCATGCCGAAGTGCGCCCCGCAGATCCTCGAACCGATGATGAAACTCGACGTCTTCACCCCCGATGAAAAAGTCGGTGACGTCATCGGCGACCTCAACCGCCGCCGCGGCATGATCCAAGGCCAAGAGCCGACGCCAGGTGGTGTCCGCGTCAAGGCCGAGGCCCCGCTCAGCGCCATGTTCGGCTACATCGGCGACCTCCGCACCATGACCTCCGGCCGTGGCCAATTCTCCATGGAATTCAGCCACTACGCCCCTTGCCCGAAAAACGTCTCCGATGACGTCATCGCCAAGGCCAAGGCCAAGGAAGAAGCGCTCCGCGCCGCCAAGTAAGCCGTGGCGGCGGCTTCTAACCGCCATGCCCTTCCATACAAAACCCGCCGCCCATTTTCAGGGCGGCGGGTTTTTTCGTTACCCGCACCGCAATCCAAGATTGCCACCTCTCAGCCCATGCTCTAACTTCCCCACAACGATGAAACAATACCGGCCCAATGTCGAACATCAGAAGTGGCTTTACTCCATGATGAAGTCGCGTGCCGTCATGCGCCGCCGCCAAGGCAAGCCAGAGGGTAATTCGGACGTCGCGAAAGGAAATAAACAAATCCCCGACAACTCCGAACCCTGGCTCCCCGGAGGCGTGCGCTCCGTCGCGGATGCGTTGTGGATTTCCGATCAAATCAAAAAAGACATGGAACGATGGAAAATACCGCTACCGCAGACAAATTGATCGGATTACTAGCAGGTCGTTTCAAGGTGATCACTTTGGGAGGGGTCGCAGTGATTTCTCATGGTTTGAACCGAAACACCTACGATGCGGATATCTGGTTGGATCCTGCGGGAACCATCGCGGACTGGGTTTCCCGAGTAGGTCCGGTCATCTTCTCCTTTTCATCCTCTCGTCCGGTTCGCATAGGAACGTGGCTGCCGTTCGCCCAGGTAGATTTTGCTGAGGTGATCGCAGAGGATAAAGTCATTCGCGTCCTTGGATTGGATCGCCCTCTCGACATCTTCCGCGATCCCAACGAACTGGAAATCTCGGAATTCGACGATGTTTGGAATCGGGCCACCGCCCTCAACGACGGCACGCGGGTTCCCGATACCATCGACCTGCTCGTCACCAAGCAGGCCACTGGCCGCGACAAAGACCTGCAGGACATTGCCTTCCTCGAAGCCAAAGCCGAGCGCGAACACCTTGCCAAACTCCCCACCGCCACCGCAGAGGAAGCCGCTTTCATGCTCGCCCGTTTCCTCACCCCGAAAGTCGCCGAAGCGGGCCTGCACCATCCTGAGGAATCCGTCCGCCACCTATCGCTTGGCTACCTCAAGGAACTCGCCGAAGAAGGCGATCCCTTCGCCCGAGAAATTTTGGAGAAGTAGTGTCTAGCACGCTATCAATCCTCATCCACCGACCTCCACCATTGCCCCCGCAGGCCAAATCCCTATGTTCCAGTCATGAGAAACATCCATTACACTCTTTACCGCGAGGAAAATGACTACGTCGCCCAGTGCCTCGATTACGATGTCTCCAGTTTCGGACCCACTGAAAAGGAAGCCCTCGCCCACCTCAAGGAGGCCGTCGAACTCTATCTCGAAGACCTTCCCGAATCCGTCACCATCCCACAAATCACTGAAGTCACCGTGGGAGAACTCGCCATCGCTTAAACGGATTCTCAAACCATGCCGAAGAGAATCCCATCCTCTGAATTCATCGCCGTTCTCACCGCCCACAGCTTTTGAATTCGTCTCCAAACGAGGCAGCCACGCCAAATACCGGGACAACCTCGGCCACACGGTCATCGTTCCTCATCCCCGTAAAGACATCCCCATCGGCGACCTCCGCACCATGACCTCCGGCCGTGGCCAGTTCTCCATGGAGTTCAGCCACTACGCCCCTTGCCCGAAAAACGTCTCCGACGACGTCATCGCCAAGGCCAAGGAAGACGCGCTCCGCGCCGCCAAGTAACCGGAGCGCGGAACTTCATTCCGCCTCATTCGAAACCCCGCCGTCCCGCAAGGGCGGCGGGTTTTTTCTTTTTCCCCACATCGCGCATCTTCAATCCTTCCGCCGTTCGGGCCAGCACTTGTTTACCTAGGCTGGCCCTTATCGAACTTACGATTTAAGCCTCTTTCTTCGCCTCCTTGCTGATGCCGGACCCTTTTCCAAAAGTTCCGTAACGAACCTCGCTCTCTCGGGAGCAAGACGATGGAGATGCGATGGATCCTTTTGTGTAAAAAACACGTCGGACAGAGCTTCAAAGGGTTTCTGGTCGGCTTCCGGGAGGGTGCGCATCAGATCGAGGGCTTCTTCCGGCCCAGCGAGGTCTGCGAATCGCATCCAGAGGGTGAAGGCGAAACTGTAAACCATGGGAAGATCGACATGATCCGGATGGTCGGCGCACCAATTGCAAAGTGAGGGCAACACCTGACCGATGGCATCCTTGTCGTTCCCGCACAGGTGCATGAAGCTCCGCAGTTCAAATCCACGGTAAGGCGGGAGATTAAGGGCTTTAATCGCGAGCGGCGCGTAAACCGAGTAGGGTTGCCCTTGCTCGCGGTGAAGGAGGGCTAATCCCATGACGGGTGGGGCATACGTTTCGTTTGCTTTAATAGCGGTTCGATAGGCCTCCTCAGCTTCGTGGGGACGATTCAAGAAACTTTTTAGCAAGTTTCCCAAATTGAACCAAGTCCGGTTGGGTTCGGAATCGTTCTCACAGACGGTTCTGAACTCCCGTTCTGCTTCATCGTAACGCGTCGTTTCCTCCTGAAGGAAGCTTCCGTAGTTGCTTCGAATCCACCATGCTTTGGGATTGATCTCAAGGGCCTTCTGATAGGCGGATTCGGCGGCTTCTTTGTTATGAAGCAGGCGGTGATGTACCCAAGCCAGAGATCTCCACGCTTCGAGATGGGACGGGTCGAGCCTCACCGCTTCTGAATAGCTCGTTGCAGCTTTTTCAGCGTCTATGTAGAGATGCTCTTCTACCCTGCCTTTGTGGTAATGCGCATCCGCATCGTTGGGATCTATCTCCAAGGCCTTATCGCAGGCGATTTCCGCAAGACGAAGATTGGTGATGCTTTCCGGGTCTTGGGCGGTGACAAATTGCCCGATCAGCAGCTTCCGCGCTTTGGAGGTTTCCGCCCGGTCCATGGCATTGGCGACGAGTCCGCAGGCCTCGTCCCAGCCGGGTGTAGTGCCGATGACGGAGTCCTTGGCCATGACGGCGAGGGCCTTGGCGTATTCTTCGTCCTCGAAGAGCAGTCGCACCATGACGACGAACCAGTCAAAGCGAATTCTTGCCGCCCGCCCGTGGCGCATGAGGTAGTGGACGTTGGAAAAACGGTCGGCGAGCATGTAGCTCTTTTTCTTGGGCTGACTGGCGACTTCGGCGATGTGGCCGGACTTGATCATGTAGCGCAGTTGGGAACTCACTTTGTTGCTGGCGAGCCGGGTCTGGCGGGCGACGTGGGCGACTTCGACGGGATTCCAAGCAAGTGCCACCGCGTCGAAGATCCGTTGCTGTTGCGCGGGGAGGGCGTCAACGATGGCTTTGAAATAGGGCGTGAATTCGTCTAGCAGCTTTTCCAGATCGACCCGGATGTCCCGGTGCAGTCCATCCTTGAGGAGACGGTAGAATGTTTTGACGAGACGTGGATTTCCGCCTGTCAGCAGATGGATGGCGCGCAGGCCGCCTTCACGTTTGTCGATGACGGTCCTCGCCTCCTTGTCGCCCCGGGCATCGGCGAGGGCGTAGAGGCATTCGCGCACCTCGTCGAAGGTCAGCGGTTTCAATTCGAAGATCCGGAAGAAGTCGAAGAATGGCTTTTCGACCGATGTGACATCGTCGGAAAGCTCAACACAGGCTCCGAGGAGCATGACCCGGTCATCATCCATGAGGAAGGCCCGCAAGCGATGGAGCGCTTCGCGGTCGTCCACATTGCGGAAGACTTCGTTGACGTTGTCCACGAGCAGGAGAGCTCTTTTGCCTGAGGTATCCCCGAGCTTCAGGAAACTCTGACGGGCGGCGTCTTCGATGCGATCCGCTGGCAGGTCGAGCAAGCCATCAGCGGTGTCGCCGCCGGTGCCGGAGGCGACTTCCCACTGCCGGATGCATTCCAACCAGAAGTCCGCGAGGTCGCCGATTCGGCGGCTTTCCTCGTCGAATGGAACGGGCTGCCATTGTTTGGAGAGTTCCGGCTCGCGCAGGGTGATGGTATGGGCCACGGCCCAAAGAAGAGTGGTTTTTCCCATGCCTCGCGGTCCGGAAATGAGGGCGTGCTGGGGCGGATGGCCGGGCTGGTTGTTTCTGACCACATCCACAAGGCGGTCCAGCGTGGTTTGGCGGGCGGTGAACTCGGCGAGGAGTTGCTCCGGAGCGAGCATCGCCGGATTGTAAAGGGCGTAGGGCTGGGTGCTCATGCTGTGCGGTGAATCCAGTAGTCGCGGAGGATGTTGGAGGCGAATTGGTATTGGCCGTCTGCGCGGCGGAGCAGGTAGCCGTCGTGGCGCAGGGTATCGATGACGAAGCCGAGTTCGTCGCCGGTCATGGATCTCACTTTTTCGTTAGGAACGATCTTCGAGTGAATGGCTTCCAATTCGCGGCCGCCGATCATCGGCCGCATGGTCAGTAGCTTCAAGGATTCAAAGGCGATGCGCCTCTCGGTCGGGCTGAACAATTCGTCCTTGGAGAGACGGTTGAACATTTCCTGGCAGTATTTGTTTCGTGACCCACGCACCATCCGGACTTCATAGAGATCCTTGAGGTCTGGCATGGTGGGTAATTTTTTCAACTCCTTGTCCTGGAGTTCGGACAAGAAGAGTTCGAGGAGAATCGGCCAGTTGGCGCCCATCAGTTTCAGAATCCGGCGGCCCGCGGTTTCGTTGAGGGGAATCTCTTCGCCCATCGATAATTGCATGAGGAAATCGAGTGCTTCTTCATCCGTGAGCGGCGGAATTTCGATGGTGTCGAAGTCGTTCGCGGTGGGAGAGAGTCCGATGCGGCGGAGCAAGCCCTCCAAGCCGATGGAGCCAGTGACAAGGAATCGGGTTTTGCCACCGGCCAAGTCCTGACGGGCGCTGCGGAACCAGTTCAGCACGGCTTCCACTTCTTCGGCAGTGTGCTTTCGCGCCAAGTGGCCGAGATACCATGGAAACTCGTCGAGCAGGAAATAGATCGGGAGATCCGCGTCGTGCAGGAGTTTTTGGAATTCGTCGGCCAAGGGACGCCATGCGTCGGAATTCGAGCGGTTGGGGGTGAGGGCGATCCCGTTGCCGAGGATTTCGAGTTTTTCGATCCGTGCGAGCAGGGTTTTCGCGGTTTTACCAGAACCGGCAAGCCAGCCGCTTTTTTCCGAGCCCGTGATTAGAGCCTTGGTTGGCACCAGCAGGGCGGAGAGCCATTCCGGCACGGTGCTAAATTTCTCCAAATCGAGGAAAACCGCTTCTGTCCCGGTAGGTGGGTTTTGTGCGATGTTCTTGAGTATGGAGGTTTTCCCCGTCCGGCGGGGGCCGACGAAGGCGACGTGGTCCCTTGCGAGTGCGCGGAGTAAGCGGTGTCTGACGCTTTCGCGAGGGAAGAAGTCAGATCCGGTGGCGGGGTTGCCAATCTTTAGTTTCATGACGACCGAGGGTGAAACAATTAATTTATTGCGCAACGAAATTATTGCGCAAATTTTCAAACGCGTGGTCCTGCGAACCTATCGGCGATAGGGCGGCCTCTGAAACATTGGAGATGCCCGCATCATGTCCTCCGGCCGCCGCCAAGCCTTCATGGAGTTCTCCAACGTCACTATCACCAAGGCCAAAGACGAAGCAGTCCGCGTCTGCAAAACGGTTCCCAGAATTTAAAACTTTTTTCTTTTTTGTAAATAAAATGTGAATCAGGCTTCGTTTCTCAATGAGGATGGCCGGGACAAACTGGAAAAATTCATGCACAAGCATGCCCGGGCACGCTCCTCACTCACTTCCTGGCTGGCGGTTGCACAAGACGCCGCTTGGAAGAACCCACAGGATATGAAGGAGCGATTCAGCTCCGTCGATTTCCTAACTGACAAACGAGTAATCTTCAACATCGGGGGCAACAACTACAGACTCGTGGTTCTTGTCCGCTATGTTGAGGGACAGCTTCTCATCATCAAAATTGGCACCCATGCCGAGTATGACAAATGGAAGTTGGAATAAAAGCAGAGCAACCAGACCCTATGAAAATCATCAAAACCGCGAAAGACCACGCGGCGGCGCTCGAGGAGCTAGAAGCTCTCATGATCGCAAACCCGCCTCCCGGAAGCGAGGGTTCGGAAAAAATCGAACTCCTCGGCTTCCTTATTGAAACCTACGAGAAGGAGCACCATCCCATTCCGCCTCCGCATCCCGTGGAGGCGATCCGCTTTGCCATGGAGCAGCAAGAACTCAAACAAACGGATCTCGTGCCTTACCTCGGAAGCAAGAGCCGGGTTTCCGAAGTGTTGTCCGGCAAACGTGAGCTCACACTCGCCATGGTCCGCAAGCTGCATGAGGGCCTCGGCATTCCGCTCAAATCCCTAGTCGGTGAAGCATCGGCGGAACTTCCTTCAAGAATTGATCCGGGATGCTACCCGGTGAAAGAGATGTTCATCAGGGGGTTTTTCGCCGCCGCATTCGGCACCGATTGGTCCAAGGTCAAAGAGAAGGCCGAGGAAATGCTCCAGAACTTCTTTCGCGGGCGGGAGAGCGATCCCTTGGGAGCCTTCAATCGGCAAACCACCACCAAAAAATCGAAAGTGGACACCTCGGCGGTTCACGCGTGGCGTTGTCGGATTTTGGATCGGGCTTCGACCTTGGATTTGCCAGCTTATGATGCGAAGGCTGTGGATGCGGACTTCATTAAAGATCTCACCAAACTGAGTCGTTTCCCCACAGGACCGGTGTTAGCCCAACAGGCTCTGCATGAAGTTGGGATTGCTCTGGTCGTCGAGCCACATTTGACCGGCACTCATCTGGATGGTGCCGCCATCTGGCATCCCGGTGGATTTCCAGTGATCGCATTGACCATCCGGCATGATCGGCTCGACAATTTTTGGTTCACGCTTTTTCACGAGCTTGGACACGTGAAACTCCACCTCAAAGCGGGTACTGAAGATGCGTTTATTGATACCGACATCGATGGCGCTTCGGAGAAGGAAATCGAACGCCAAGCGGATGGATTCGCGCTGAACGCGTTTGTTCCGGAGCAGGAGTGGGATCAACTCTGTTCCCTCAACCATGCTGACGAAATTAAGGCTGCGGCGAAGAAGCTCGCGATTCATCCGGCAATCATCGCCGGAAGACTCCGCAGGGAAGCCAACGACTACCGAAAGCACCGCACGCTGATCGGACAAGGTAAGGTCAAAGAACTTTTCGATTTGCCATGACCTCCGACCGTGGCCAGTCGTCCATGGAGTTCAGACACTTCGCCCCATGTCCGCACAATCCCTCAGCCCACGCCATGGCCAAAGTTGAAACCCTCCGCGCCGCTAAGTGATCTAGTGTCCCGTAAAATTCACAATGACGGATGGGAAGGTGGCGAAGCATCGTTGGGGAGCACACGCGCCCTCGCGTGTTGTCTGTGGTGCCCTCGCCGAAGACGGGCGTTGCAGGCCATTCCAAGCTATTTTCGACGGGGGCGTCGAAAACCACACGCGAGGGCGCGTGTGCTCCCCATGATTTTGAACCTTCGCGGCATCCACCCATTACGACTTTGCGAGACACTAGGCATTCCTGCTTGTTTTTCCGCTCAACCTAACCCCGCCATCCTGAAAATGGACGCGGGGTTTTTCCTTTACGAACAGCCCCGGGATTGTAAATTAATGCTGATTTTCAGGATAATTCTCGGGGATTTTTGATGTCGAAAAACCGGCAGCGTGCTCACGACTGCGGTGAGCGGTAATCCCTTTAGACCTGCTAAAACATTATGAAAGCCCTCATCGTTGCCTCGTTAGTTTGGCTTCCTTTCGCAGCGAGAGCAACCACGCCTACCCATCCGATTCTCTACGTCACCCAGATGCCGCTGCCGGATGAGGTGCTCAATCACTCGGTCATCGGCACGAAAATGAGCATTGCCAGCACCATGCAAAGTCCCCTAGCAGATCCCGCTCATGCTGGGCGCGGCGGGGCGCTTTGGATCCGCTATCCGAATGGGATCACCAAGAATCTTACCGAGGCTGGGGGTTATGGCGGCACGTTGGATGCGGGCCACAACGCGAGCGGGTTTCAAGCGGCGAGCAGCATCGCCGTGCATCGCCCGTTCATGCATTGGAGCGGCACCAAAGCGATTTTCGGCATGGTCGTGGGAGCGCCACTTAGCGCTACGGATACCACGGTCTTTCACTGGCAGCTTTACGAAATCACTGGATTCGGGCAAGGCCAGACTCCCGTGATCACCCGTGTTTCGGGCCAGTTAGCAGGTTATAACAACTTCGAGGCCTGTTATGACACGCAGGACCGGATCATTTTCGTATCCGATGCGCCGCACGGCCTTCAAGCCCATCTCTATCCGCAGCTCGACGAATACATGGACACTCCCACCAATACCGGGCTGTGGCGGTTAGATCGGGCCAACGCGGGGGAACTGAAACAAATCATTCACACTCCGTCCGGGGCGTTCACCCCCTTCCTCGACAGCGCGGGCCGGGTGCTTTTCGTGCAATGGGACCATCTTTCACGCGATGTTTCCGCTACCTATGATCGGCCGCCGCTCTCCGCAAATGGCGAGGCGTGGACACAGACTTTCAATGGGAATGGCACTTATAATAGCGAGGCGGTATCCGCCACGTTCACTCTGGGAACGCCTACAAATTACGCCATTTTCAACAACTATCCTGAGCCAAGAAATTTCGATAAAACCGCGCTGCTCGCCCTCGGAAATGTGAATGGAAATGCGATGAACCAGTTCTTCCCGTGGGAATGCCACGAGGATGGATCTGCCCATGAAATCATCAATCACGTCGGCCGCCACGAGTTCGGCGGTTCCAGCTTGGGCCCGAGTTTCAAGGACGATTCAAACCTCGTCCTCCCTACTTTCACCAATCCCACCACGCTCAGCCTACTTCATCTGATAGAGTCCCCGATCACTCACGGTAATTTTTTCGCCGTGAATCCCCCAGAGCTCGGAACCCACATGGCAGGAAATATCATCCGTTTCAACGGAGGTGCCGGTGTGAATCCATCAACCATGGTGATCACCCTCATCACGCCGTTAGTCAATGTGCCCAACCCTGCTCTGGGCGGGATGGCTCTAACTAACGCTGTGAACGTCTATCGAAATCCCTTACCCCTCAGCGATGGTTCCTTGATGGCAGTTCATGCAGCTGTGACACAAGTCGACTCTAACAACGGTGCCGATGCGCAACATCCCAAATCACGGTTTGATTTCAAAATGAAGATGCTCAACACTTCCGGAGCGACGGCAGTGCCAGACCCTAACATCACCTTGGTCACTGAGCCGAATGTAAATCTGAGCTACTATGCAAATGGCTCACTCATCACTTACAGCGGAGCACCACTCTGGGAACTCGATCCTGTGGAAGTCATCGCGCCCTTCTTGCCATCACCGCTCGCGGCGACCCCCATACCCAGCGTTGAACAGGCTGTTTTTGATGAGGAAGGCGTGCATGCGCCCACACTGCAAAACTACCTACGGACACAGAACTTGGCCCTAGTTGTGAACCGCGACTCCACCCGGCGCGATGCGGCGGACAAACAACAACCGTTCAATTTAAAAGTCGCCACATCCACCACTCAGACCCTCGGTGCCTCGGGTAAAATCTACGACATCGGCTGGATGCAAATCATGCAGGCGGATGCCCTCCGCGGCTTCACTCTCAGCTCCGATCCCCTTGCTCCGCCTCTCCCCGGTCGCCGCGATATGCCAGTGCCTCTTCATGATAGCCTAGCAGAAATGCCTTCGATCGCAGGTTCTCCCAGCGGCGCGGTGAAAATCGCCGATGATGGTTCATGGGCCGCCATTCTACCTGCGGGCAAAGCTCTCACCTGGCACATGCTCAACGGTGCCGGCACTGCTAGCCAAGTGAAAGAGCGCTATTGGGTAAATTTCGCACCCGGCGAGGTCCGCAGTTGTGTCGTCTGTCATGGCGTGAATACCAAGGATCAAGCCGGCAATCTCGGCGTTCCTTTCAATAAACCTCAAGCGCTGCGCGATCTGTTACAATTCTGGAAAAACAATCATCCGCCCGGCACCGTGCAACATGCCACCGCCACATCCACAGCATTAAAAGGCGCGGCCTCTGCCGCTCTCGCCGTCACTCGCACCAGCGGATCCACCGGTCCTGTTAGCGTGAATTTTTCGACTGCTAACAGCACAGCAATCGCTGGCGTCGATTTCTTTTCTAACACAGGAACACTCACTTGGGCGGATGGGGATGCATCACCGAAGCCCATCCAGATCTTGCTGAAACCCACCACCGTCATCGCATCTAGCAAGACTCTCACCATCACGCTTTCCAGCCCCACATATGCATCACTGGGCAGCACGACGCTGAATACTCTCACTCTCACAGAATCTCCCTTTGACGCCTGGCGCTTTGCCAACTTCGGATCGAATGCGAACGTCGTCGGCATCGGCCTCCCCGGTGATGATCCGGACGCGGATGGCCAGAATAACCAAAGCGAATTCCTCGCCGGGACTCTTCCCACTAATCCCACTAGCGTCTTCGTCCTGCATGCCAGCCTTAGCGGAAGCCAAGTGCATCTCAGCTTTAACGCTCAGCCCGGAGTGTCCTACACCGTGCAATTCAGCGATGACTTGTCCCAAGGCGCGTGGCACAAACTCACCGATGTCCCTGCACCCGCCACCGCTCTCACGGAGGACATCGTCGATCCCGCCATCTTACCCCGCCGTTTCTATCGGGCCGTCACGCCGCTCCAGCCGTGATCAAAGACACTAACAAAAACCGTTAGGTATATTTAGGGGCGTGCCAGTGTTCTCTCAGATGTGGAGCTTTAGCAAAGCGCTGGTGTGTAGATAGAGCCAGTTTACCAGCGCCCTTCACTCACCCAGATTCCTCCTGATGACGACAGCATCAAATTCTGGTTCGCCTGGGATACAGCGTGCCATCGAGTCTTGTGAAAAAACGCGTTACAAATCTGAACACCATTTTTGTGGCGTCACGAAAATGGTTTTCCTTGGATGCGGAAGCATCGCGCTCAGGCCCATCTCACAAGCTTTCCATAAACGCGTCATAAATCACCGCTTGACAGAAAGGTATCAATTGGTAACTTTGCCTCATGCCCGGGTGTCACCGTCATGAACCCAGTCGAACCCCTACCTCAGGACTGGTGCGAGTCGGTCATCCGTATTCTCAAGAGAGGTGCACCCGCTCAGATTCGGTGGTCCCTCCGGGCTCGGCAGGATTGGCAACAATTTGGAATGCCATACGACGCCTTTTCCCGGCTCGCCAAAACGCTCCAACAACCCGGCATCTGGGGCGAGCGCGTCATCGGCATGATTCCCCAACCCAATCCTCCGAAAAACGCCGGAAGCCAGGTGGTCTATGGCTTCCTCTCCCCTCATCCACTGGGTGGTCCGAAGCCACTCTATGCCAAGATCGGCCTCTTTGCGGACAAGATCACCATCGATCTTTTTTCCCTTCACATCGATTTAACGGGCGACCTCGCAAGGCGGATCGCTCAAGCCCAACAACGACCATGAAAACCAAACAAGTTCCCTTCGACATCTACATCCCCGCCACGGAGCACCGTGCGGCCGTCAAGGTGAACACCATCCAAATTGATGTTTACACCGATGAGTTCGGCAACGAAATGGTGACTCCCGAGTCCTCCATCCTCATCGACAAAACCCAGGCCCGCTACATGGGCCTGCTTGCCGGATTGGATATCCGAGCCCTTCGCGAACGCCTTTCCCTTTCGCAAGACCAGCTCTCCGACCTTCTCGGCTGCGGCAAGAAATCCCTCTCGCGCTGGGAAAACGGCAGGGAATACCCGAGCCAACTCGTCAACACGCTCCTCCGGCTGCTTGAAGAGAAAATTGTCACTCCCGAGGATCTTCGCCGCGTCAGGAGACCCCGAATGTTGGCACGTTTAGAGGTAATAACAAATCGTGCGAGGTGACCTGAAGGCGGACGATGCTGTGGACCAACTGCGAACTGTCTCATCGGTCTCGTCTCCGAACTACATCCTCTTCCTCCGTTCTCTTATCAAGTATGCAGGGGAATAGTAACGGTCACCTCTCCTGCCTCAATATCATTTGTCAGAATTACGTTGGGAATTGCCGCTTTCACACGCTTGAGTCCGCTTCGGGAACCACGATAGTTCATCAGCTGATAGGCCAGCGAAAGAAGTAAAGGATTACGATCACGACCGATTCCTCTCAGTGCCTCGTCCTCGGTCAGGCTGTTTGGAAGCGTGCCGGGACTTCGGACTTCAATCCGGTCGTCGAAGATGAAGAGCTTCAAGGAATCGGCGATGAAGTAATCTCGGTGAACGAGCGCGTTAACAATAATTTCCTCAAATACAAAGGCTGGGATTTCCTGCTTCCCTGAATCGTTGAATCCACCGCCATCTTCTTGGACCCTGCCATTCCAACGATTGAAGAAGGCCATACCTTGTTCGTATTGGCTTTGAAGGGTTCCTTCAAAGCGGCGGCTGTCCCGGTATTCAGCCCCCCCCCGTTCATTTCCCTTGAACCAGACGGCCTTGATTGTGAATTCGGGGAGCAACACCGAAGGTCGCTTGGCGAAAAGCATGACGGCGGCAAGGCCGAGTTGGTTATCGACCATGAGGCGGATGCCTTGGAGTTGCCTGATCATCTCCTCCTCATCGTCTGAGAGAGTTTCGCCGGAAAATCTTTCTTCATAGAACAAACGGAGCGCCCCCAAATCCAAGTCAGCTACGCTTGTCCCGGGGATCGCGCTGGCATCGGCATAAGTTACGTGGCCGCCTTGGAACAATCGACGGAGTTCCGTCCGTTCGGTAACCCGTCGCTTATCAGGTCCTTTCTTAACCCAAAATTGCTTGTCTTTATCCTGATAGGGCTTATCTGGCCCGTCCGGAACTTCGATCACCACCACCATTCCTTCCGCGGTAGAAACATTGAAGGTAAGTGCTGAACACGGAGGATTAACGTTTTGCGAGCACGCGTTTGATACGGTATTCGCAAGCGCAATCACGGCATCTGTAGAGAGTCCTGCGATACTTCCGTCATCGTCCACACCAACAAAAATCCGGCCGCCTCGTGTGTTCAGAAACGCCACGATTTCCTTTGCCAGATGGTCTTGGCCGTCAATTTGACGCTTGAATTGACGCGTGCTGTCTTCTCCTTTCAGGAGTTCTTCTCTCAGAGTGAATTCGTCCATTGGCTGTAAATCTTTTGTCGTTGTTCGAAGGCTTGAGCCCCGCCTTCCATGATGGAGACGATTGCATCTCTGGTCGCTGCTGAATCAAGGCTTCCCGAAGTATGCTGGTAGCTGCCTTTACCAGACTCCCGACAGGAATGAACCAGTTCAGCATCACCCAGCACCGGAATATTTGGATTGTGCGTGGCGATGATGAATTGGCTTCTCATCTTGCCCTTCAAAAGGGGCTCAACGACGTGGCGGAAGATCGTTTCATTATCGAGATCGTCCTCCGGTTGATCCACGAGGAAAACCGGGTGTCCTTCCAGCGACATTAGCAATTGCAGGAGTGCGGTTGCCCGCTGCCCCAAGGAGAGATCCTGGATCTGGATTTCGTTGAACGAGATGGACCTTTTGTCGGGCACACGATAAGTGAGAATTTCGGCCAGATGCTCGTAGAGGAATGAGTTGAACTTTGCGACATCGGCGGAGCCACCTAGCAAGTCGTTAATTGTCCCACGCTGTTGAAACATCGTGAATCCATTTGAAAATGTCTCCACGATTTTCTCGCCAGATGTGTTCCTGAACCCCGTTCCTGCGAATTTGGCTTTGAGGAAGGCTTTGAATTCATCCCGATTCCCTTCGAACTGAATCGAGAGGCGCAGCGATGGAGGCAGCGGCTCGCTTTTGATAGTGAGTTCCTGGAATTCCTGGCGGTGCCATTCCCGCCAAAGATCGTGCAGCGCCCGCGCCGTGTCTCCCACTTGGGCAAGCGCTTGCGCCGACATTTCCTTCCTATTGCCAGCCGCCCTGAGCAGTTTTACGAGTTGTTCGTGACGTGACTTACGGGCGCGGAATTCCTCCAAGTTTAATCCGGGAGCGTCAATTTCCCGCTGCAAGGCTGCGAATTCTTCTTGAAGCTCGCGCTCTTTCTCCATGACCTCGTTCAAGGTGTTCCGGAGACTGACCAGTAAAGCATCCATGCGCATCAGCACCGCCGCGTGATCTGCACGCACCGCTTCGAATTCCGGTTTGGACTCGCTCACCTTCTTCGCCTGATTTTCCAGCACCTCGCTTTTTAGAACCGGCCAATCATTTGCCACTTCATCCCAGTCATCCGGTGCTCTCTCTAGTTGGTAACGCAGGGTTTGCAGGTGTCCAATAAAGTCGGCGAGATTCCGCTTGTCTGCGTCAAAAGTCGTTAGGCGTTCCAGTTGTTTCTCTACACCCTTTTCGCGATAGATCGCGAGTTGGTGCCGGAGCCGTTCTTCTTCCTGGGAATACTCCTGTTCCTTTTCGCTTGCCCGGAGCACCGAGCGCCATGCCTCAACAGCTTGTTTCACGGCGGCAATCCGATTCTCCTCCAACGACTTTTCTTCAACGGTTCGCTTGCCGATCAATTTGGAAAATAGGTCGTCTTCAAAGCCAGGGTGACGGTGGCCTAGATCCTTCTGCCCGAAATAGAGCAGCCCTGGGAGAATGTCAGCCGGACGGAGTCGGGTGTCTTTTCCTTCCAATCGGACTAAGGGCGCATATCCGAGTGGACGACGGATCTCGAAACCAAAGCCATCCGCAGTCTTTCCGGTCACGGTAACCTCACCGCCGTTGGCAAGCATCCCGGATACCAGCCCGTTTTTGTATTTGAGATCGGATTCACCGGGTTCCAGCCCCAAACCGTAGCGAAGGCATTCGATCACGCTAGATTTGCCACTGCCACGGGAGCCGATCAGGCAAGTCAGTTGGTCGGAAAGGGAAAATGTTTGCCCGTCGAGTAAACCACCTTTGAAGGAAACCCGGTGCAGGCACGGCTTGACTCCCGTGATTTCAATTTTATTCGAAACCCGTTGCCTCCAATCATGGAGGGCGAACTTCACCGATTCGAAGGTCCATTCTCCGATTTTGAGGTAGCATTGGCGTTCGCTGGTGCCGACCTCGGCCATCACCATAGGGTCTGATCCTTCGACACAGGCAGGCAGTGGCATGGATGCCGGCCATCGAGTGGCCAAGACATCCGGCCGTTTCACCTTCTGGAGGCCGAGAACCCGCTCCTTCCAACGTTTGCCACAACGTTCGATGACGTGCGTGAGGTTGCTTCCGTCGAGTTCCTCACAAAGCCCGTTGTCGCTCTGGACGTGGGCAAAAACGATAAAGTAATCGTGGCCAAAAGAATCCAAAGCTTCAAGGCATCCGCAAAGGTCGTCCTTGGTCCGGCTCCCCTCGTTCGGAATGCCAACAAACTGGCCGTCGATGAAACGCTTGATCCGGTCATCGTTCTGCTCATTTACGACCCAGCCGTCGGGGCTGAAAACGATCAACGTGTGCGTGCCGCCCCCTCCTTCTTTCACGCCCAGTTCCACGCCCGGCAGGATCAGAATCCCCTCCTTGGCTCCCAATTTGCGTAGGCACTTGTATTCCTCCCGGTCAAAACCGTTGTGATTGGTCACCACACCGACGCGGATTCCCTCGTTTTTGAGTTTGGCGATCCATTCTTTCGCGAAATCGTTTTCTCGACCGGCAAATTCGGTCCGAAATTTTCGAGACTGGCCTAAATCCTTGATCGTGTGCAGATGGAAATCCGCACGGACCCATTCGGCTCCGCGGTCGAAGGCGGGTAACTCTGTATCGTTCATCGAGGAGAGAATGGCAGATCCAGATCATTAAGGCGAGAGGGATATCGAGGATCACAATGGTCAAAATGCTCGAACGAGGCATGTCACATCATCTTGGCTGATTGTGGAAGCTCTGATTCAAAATCTAGCTAATTTCAGCGATGGATTCGAGGTGGAGGACAGGGGTGCGGGTTGCGTTAGATTTCTCTGGGTCGAGGGTGAGGTGGAGTGACCAGTCGTTGAGGTCGTCGGGGTCGATGAGGGTTTGGTGGATCGTCAAGCCGTCTTCGGAGAGGTGAGTGTGGCGGGCGTTGCGGGCTTCGGGATCGAGGCGGATCTGGTGGCGCTCGTTGTGGTAGGTGTTGAGCTGTTGGAGGAGGCGCTCATTGGACCAGAGCTTGCCGTCGCTGTCGTGGTGGGCGATGAGGCTGAGGGCGGCCTCGGTGTCGTAGCGGGAAAGGGCAGTGACGAGGGTGAGGACGTGGTTGCGGAGGTGGCGGGTGAAGGCGGCTTTGTTTTTTGTGTAGGGGATTTTTGATTGGAGATTGCTGATCGCGGATTGTTGATTTGACGATTTGTCAGGGATCGGAGCGCCGGGGTTCTTCAGGGCTTGCCATTCGTCCAGCAAGCTGGAATCGGTGTGGCGGACGATGAGTTCCAGGAAGGATTCGGCTTCGTGGAGGTGCTCGGTTTTGGCGGTGTCGGGGACGGTTTGGGCGAGGACTTTGTACACCTCGCCGAGGTGGCGGAGGAGGACGGCTTCGGCGCGTTCGAGCTTGTAGGTTTTGACGTAGTCCTCGAAGGACTGGTAGTTTTCTATCATC
>JANYEC010000056.1 GCA_025363295.1 Akkermansiaceae bacterium | reverse complement strand
TTCATTGGACACGCTCGAAACGTCGATGTAGTCGAACTCTTCGTCCGGCAATAGGAGCGGATTGGTCGTTGCGGTTTTTTCGAGGACTTCGCCAAGCGACTTGGTTTGCCAGCTGCGGTTCACAACAACGCCCGAATATCCGCCAAAACCCCCGCACTCTCCGCATCCAGCCCCGCAATCTCATCCATGATGTCCTGCGGACTGCGGTGGGTGACGACTTCGCCGCCGTCCGGGTTTTTCACGGACAGATCGAATGTGGTGGCGTCGATGCTTGCGGCCTCCACGCTCCAGCTTTTCGGGGAGTCGGCGAAGGTCTTTTGCAACGTGATGAATTCGGCCAGGTCGGCGTCGTTGAGCGGGTTGGTTTTGCCCATGTTGCGGCCGGGATCGAGGTGGTAGTACCAAGTCTTTCGCGTCGGCGCGCCTTTCTCGAAAAACAGCACGACGGTTTTGACGCCCGCGCCGAGGAAGGTGCCGCCGGGGCAGTCGAGAATGGTGTGCAGTTGGGTCGCCTCCAGCAGCATTTTGCGCAGGCTGACGCTGGCGTTGTCGGTGTTCGACAGAAACGTGTTTTTGATCACCACGGCCGCGCGGCCACCGGCGCGCAGCTTTTTGATGAAGTGCTGCATGAAGAGGAACGCGGTTTCACCGGTTTTGATGGTGAAGTTTTGCTGCACTTCCTTCCGCTCTTTGCCGCCGAACGGCGGGTTGGCGAGGATGATGTTGTGGCGGTCTTTTTCCTGAATGTCGGCGATGTTTTCAGCGAGCGTATTGGTGTGGACGATGTTCGGCGCTTCGATGCCGTGCAGGATCAAATTCATGATGGCGATGACGTAGGCGAGGCTCTTTTTCTCCTGCCCGTAAAACGTTTTTTCCTGCAAGGTTTTCAGGTCGGCGGCCTTGTTGGCGAGCGGGCGCATGTAGTCGAACGCTTCGCACAAAAAGCCGGCCGATCCGCAGGCACCGTCGTAAATCGTTTCGCCGATTTTCGGCTGCACGACGGCAATCATGGCGCGGATCAGCGGGCGCGGCGTGTAGTACTCGCCGCCGTTCCGGCCAGCGTTGCCCATGTTCTTGATTTTGGCTTCGTACAGGTGCGACAGCTCGTGCTTTTCGGTCTGCGAGCGGAAGTTGAGCGTGTCGATGTGATCAATGATTTCGCGCAGGTTGTAGCCGCTGGAAATCTTGTTTTTGATCTCGCCGAAAATTTCGCCGATTTTGTATTCAAGCGTGTTCGGGCCGCTGGCCTTCTGCTTGAACTGTTGCAGGTACGGAAACAGTGTTTCGTTGACGAAGCGCGTCAGATCGTCGCCGACCATGACCTTTTTGTGGTCGAGCTTGCCGCTGGCGTCCTTCGGCGCGGCCCAGCTTTCCCAGCGGTACGGCTTGTCGATGATGTGGGTGTATTTCCTGCCTTCCAGTTTCGCCATGGTCGCCTTCTCGTGCTCCAAGGCATCGAGGTATTTCAGGAACAGCAGCCAGGAAGTCTGCTCGGTGTAGTCCAGCTCGCTGGAGCATCCGGCGTCCTTGTGGAGGACGTCATCGATGTTTTTGAAGGCTTGTTCGAACATGTATCGTAAGAGAAGGGAAAGCAGCGGAAGGCTAGCGGCAGGCGACTTGACGGGAAGGACAAAATGAAGTTCTAACAGCCTCCCCTAACCGTCCCTTTCCGCCCCCAATCCGCCCCCAACCAATCGATCCCACTCGCCATCCCCCCCCGCATCCTGCTTCACTCCCCCCCATGAGCGAGCCTCTCTACCAGCCCCGCAACAACACCTCTGCCCGCTTTCTGGGGCTGGGATTTTTCTTGGCGGGGGCGGCGATGGTTTGGTGGCAGGGAGTTGTCCCGCTGCTGGGCGCGATCGCGGACAAGCCCCAGGTCGAGTTCTCTATCAAGCTGATCATCCTCGGCGAGTTTTTCGTGATAATGGGGCTGTTCTGGATCGTTCGCGGTCTGGCCGGTTACACCGCCATCCGGGCGATGCAGAAAAACCCGCGGGCGATGAAAATCCTCACCATGGTCGCTCTGGCAGCCACCGCTCTGAGCTGGTGGCTCCTCACCCACATCTTCGAATCCTACGGCTATTTCAGCACCTGATTCGCGGGCCGGAACCTCATTCTCCGGGGCGGGGCTGTCACAAAACGGGTCTTATTCCTTGAGTCTTGGAGCGTTTCATCATTGGTTCCCGCCGTGCCGACTGTCCAACTCAAGTACCAAACGTTTCATCCTTCCATCTGGCCGAAGATGATCGGCGAGGTTTCGCGCGACGCGCTGCCGGGTTCGTTCGTGTTGGTGTTAGGAAAAGAGGGGACGCCGTTCGGTTGGGGCTTGTGGAACCCGAAATCCCGGATGCCACTGCGGGTGGTGAGCCACTCGCTTGATGAGTTAGAGGACGAATCATTTTTTGAAAATGCGATCCGGCGGGCCGCGCAACTCCGCCGGGAGGTTCTCAAGCTGGACGCGGAAACGGACAGTTACCGCGCCATTCACGGCGACGCGGATTTCATGCCGGGCATCGTGGCGGACAAATTTGCCGATGTGCTCTCGGTGGAAATCACCAATCTAGCAGCCTGGCAGCGTTTGCCGAAGTGGCTGCCGCTGCTCCACGAATGTTTCGACACGAAACGCGTATTCGTAGGCGTGGACCAAGATCTCGCCCGCATCGAAGGCATCCCGAATCGCGGTGGTGTCGAGTCCGATAACGTGCGCTCCGTGAAAATCCGTGAACATGGCGTGCGCTACGAAATCGATTTCTCCAATGGCCACAAGACTGGCTTCTTCTGCGATCAGCGAGACAGTCGGAAAAAGTTTGGTGCTCTAGCAGCCGGGCGCACCGTGCTCGACCTTTGCTGTTATACGGGCGGCTTCGGCATCTCCGCCGCCCTCGCTGGAGCGAGCGATGTGACGGGTGTGGACCTTGATGAAACGGCCATCGCGATGGCTAAGCGCAATGCGAATTTGAACAACGCACGCGTCAAATTCACTCACGCCGATGCCTTCACTTGGGCGCGGACGATGATTGAAAACGGCCGCACTTGGGATCTCGTCATCGCCGATCCACCGAAGTTCATCCACGGTCGCGAGGACGACATCGGCACCGCCAAATACGCAGACTTGAACAAGCTCGCGCTGCAACTGGTCGCGCCAGAGGGCTTGTTCGTAACCTGCTCGTGCTCTGGAATGTTAGGCGCTGGGGAGTTCGAACAGATCGTCATTTCCTCAGCCCACCGCAGGAACAAGCGGCTGCAAACATTTGATCGCACGGGTGCTGGGCCGGACCATCCAACGCTCTCGAACTATCCGGAATCGCGCTATTTGAAAGTGCTTTGGTCACGGGTGATCTGAACGGATAGGGTGGGTTCGCGTCGTTTATAATTTGCCACCCCTTACTCACACCTTGCTAGGATGATGGTGAATTTTAGCGGCACAAAATTGCCCGAACGTCAGTCCTGCTAGATCGGCAAGCCAGTCATAAAAATCTAAATGCCGGCCTATGATGAACGCTTGCGACAGTTCTTCTAACGTCAAAACGGTGAGCAATATCAAAGTCACCGATGTGACGAATCGAGGCAGGAAATCGGGTCTTTTCGCGCAAAATGCTAGATTGCAGAGGAATGAAAGAGTGCTCACCAAACAGAAATGACCCACCTTGTCCCCGAACGGGATCGGATCGATGATGACCGTCCACCAAGGGGTCCCCTGCCCCCGATCCGCGATGACTACGATCCACACGAAAAACGCGATAAAGCCTAGGGCCGCGAATACCGCGAAGCGTCGGGAAGGAAATCTGATAGTATTTTTCATCGCTACGATCAGTCATCAATCTTTAGATTACCCGGATCCCAACTGATCGCCGGAAACTCCATATCCAGCTTCTTCAGCGTGTCTAACATGATGCGGGCAACACAGAGATTGCGATACCACTTGCGATCCGCGGGGACGACATACCACGGCGCAATTTCAGTCGAAGTCTTGCCAATCACGTCCTCATAAGCATTCATGAATTCATCCCAGTGGGAGCGATCCACTAAGTCGTCTGGGTTGAACTTCCAATGCTTCAGCGGATTGGCTAAACGCGCTTCAAGCCTGCGCTTTTGCTCGGCCTTCGAAATGTGCAGAAAAATTTTTACAATCGTGGTGCCTTCCTCGGCGAGCATGCGCTCAAACTCGATCACATGCCGTTGGCGGCGTTTCCAGACCTCCTCCGGATAGATTTTTTTCACACGTACCGCGATGATATCCTCATAGTGGCTGCGGTTGAAAATCACCATTTGCCCGGTGCTAGGCACCTTCGAGTGCGCGCGCCACAGGAAATCATGCGCCAACTCCTCCTCACTCGGTTTTTTGAACGAGGAGACATGGAGTCCTTGCGGATCGATATTTGAGAAAACGTGCTTGATGCAGCCGTCCTTGCCGCCTGTATCCATCGCCTGCATGACCACTAAAATGCGGTGTTTATTCTGAGCATAGAGCACTTTTTGAAGGCTCTGAAGTTGATCCTGAAGCTCATCGAATTGCGGATCCACGTCTTCCTTGCGGGCACCCGAGAAGAGGACTTTTTCGCTGCTGTCGAACTCTCCAAAGTCCACCTTCGTGCCCGGTTTCACTCGATATCTTTCCAACGCTCCTCTGACTGGCATGATTGGGTTTATCATCCGGTCGCCGCGCTGTGACAAGCTCGGACTCGGAGAAGATACGTGATGTCACCAATTGAGGATTGAAAGATCGGCCTTTGCACGTTGTCTTTCTGCGATGCCGAAACTCGGGAAATTTGAGACAACCAAAGTCATCGCGGAAAATCTTTTCACCGCGCTGCACATCGGCGCAAGTTCGGTTTCCATGATGGTGGCCGAGCGCGCGGATGACGGCAGCCTGACGCCTATTGATTTTTTGGAACAACCCGCCCCTGTGGCCCGCGATATTTTCCGCAATGGCAGTGTGAGTGCCACCACCACCGAGCGCGTGGTCTCGATCATCAAAGGCTATCAAAAGTCTCTCGCAGAACTGGGTCTCGATCCCCACGACGTGACCCGCGCGGTGGCCACTAACATTCTCAGTGAAGCCATCAACCACGAAACCGTCATGAACCGCATCCGCATCGCCTGCGGACTTCGGGTCGGCACCATCGACGATGGCGAGATGACACGCCTCATCTATCTGAAAACCCGCCGCCGCCTGAAAGACCTTCCCGCCATGCGAAAGGACACCACTCTGGTGCTCCATGTAGGCCCCGGCAATACACGCGCACTGCTGTTTCAAAACGGAGGGATTGCCCGCTATACCAGCTACCGGATGGGCACCCACCGCACGCGCGAAGCGGTCGAGGGCTCTCATGCGGAGGGACCCGCGATGCTCCGCGTGATTCGCGAACATGCTTACGGAAACCTCGCGCAGATCCGCTTTGATTTTTCAGAGTTCACCATCGATGGCCTGATCGTCATCGGTTATGAACTGCAATCCGTCGCGTCTTCTCTCACGACTGCCAGCCAGGCATGCTCGCTCAAAAGCTTCCGCCAGTTCACCGCAGACGCATCTAACATGAGCGATGTGGAACTCGTGAAACGTTTCCAACTCGACTATCAAACCGCTGAGGCCTTGCTGCCTGCGCTGGAAATCAATCTCGCCGTTGCGGAAACTCTCAAGCTCAAGGAAATCCATATTCCTACCAGCGAATACGAACAAGGTCTGCTGCACGATCTACTCGTATCCCGCGAATTCACCGGGGCTTTCGCCGAGGAAGTTCTGCGCTCCGCGCGTATTCTAGCAGAGCGCTATCAGTCAGATCCCAGCCACGGAGAACATGTAGGGAATCTTTGTGCGCGGTTCTTTGATTCGCTCACAGATCTCCACCAGCTAACACCGCACGATGCGCTTCTGCTACAAGTTGCAGCGATACTGCATGAGGTTGGCACTTACGTCAGTCCCCGCGCTCACCACAAGCACTCGGAATACATCATTTTAAATTCTGAAGTCTTTGGGCTTAACCGGCTAGATGTTACGATCGTCGCCCTCGTCGCCCGCTATCACCGCCATTCCGGACCGCGCTTGGATCATCCAGCTTACGCATCGCTGAGCACTGATGACCGCATTCGCGTTTCCAAGCTTGCCGCGCTGCTGCGTGTGGCGGATGCACTCGAACGCACGCACGCACAGCGCGTCTCCCAACTTGAAATCAGCCGCGTCTCGAACAAAATCCGCCTGCGTCTTCCCGGTCTCGCCGATGCCGCCGTCGAGCGGCTCGCCATGGATTCCAAGGCCGATCTCTTCGAACAAGTTTTCGGACTCAGCGTGGTGATCGACGAAGATAACTAATTTCACCTCTTAAATCTCAAATTTCAAATCTCTCCGATGCCCATTCCTTACCTTAACCGTGAGCTCTCATGGATCGAGTTCAACCAGCGCGTGCTCAACGAAGCCCAGCGTGACGATCTCCCGCTGCTAGAGAGAGTGAAATTCCTCGCCATCACCGCTTCCAATCTCGATGAGTTTTTCCAAGTTCGCATCGGCGGCCTAACACTGATGCGGAGGGGCGGTTGGAAAACGCCGGACGCATCTGGTCTCACACCTACTAAAACTCTAGTATTACTTCGCCAACGCATTCTCAAGATGAGTGCCGACCAATACTCGCTGCTCACCGGAGTGATCGTCCCCGCATTGGAAAAAGCAGGCATTCGCCCGTTGCAACCAAGCGATCTATCCGTTGAGCAGTCAGCGCAAGTCGCCGCCACATTTGAAGATTTGATTTTCCCGCTGCTCACCCCTCTCGCCGTTGATCCAAAGGGGCCGCCGCCTAATGTTCCGGCGCTGCAAATCATCGTCGCATGCCGTTTGTTCGATCCTGAATTCCACACCTCACGCCACGCTCTCATCCCAATTCCAGATACGCTCGGCCGCAGGGTGAATGTCACCACTAACGAAGATCAGCACGCTTTCCTACTCATCGAAGATCTCGTTGCTAACCATGCGGATCAGCTTTTCCCGGGGGAAACTGTTACCGCCACCACGGCCTTTCGCGTCACTCGGAATGGAGATATCGCCGTGCAAGAGGACGACTCGATCGACCTCGCTGGAGAAATGGAGGACGTGCTAACCGCTCGCCGCTTTGCGGATACCGTGCGCTTGGAAATCCGCTCGGACGCGCCGCGCGATCTCGCTCGTGTGATCAAACTCGTCACCGCCGTCACGCCCCAAGAAACCTATCGGATTAATGGACCGCCGGGGCTCGCGTCGTTCATGGAGCTGGCATTTCTATCAGGATTTGATCATCTGCGCGATACCGATTGGCCGGGTCAGAACTCACCCTCTATCACTCCAGGTGCCTCGATGTTTGAAACGATCGCCTCGAAGGACGTGCTGCTTTTCCACCCTTACGAATCCTTCGAGCCGGTCCTGCGACTCATCGAAGAAGCTGCGGAAGACCCGGATGTGATTGCGATCAAACAAGTGCTCTACCGCACTGCGCGGAAGTCACGGATCATCGATGCGCTGATCAAGGCAGCGGAAAATGGCAAGCACGTCACCGCACTCGTCGAACTTAAAGCTCGCTTTGATGAGGCCCGCAATCTCAACCGCGCGGACGAACTCCAGCGCGCCGGAGCACAGATCGTTTACGGCGTGAAAGGCCTGAAAACCCACGCCAAAATCTGCCTCATCGTGCGCCGCGAGTCCGGCCACTTGCGGCGCTACGTCCACCTTGGCACTGGAAATTATAATGAAACGACCTCGCGACTTTACACCGACCTTTCTTACCTAACATGTAAGCCCGAGTATGGTAATGACGCGTCACTTTTTTTCAACGCGGTCACCGGGCGCTCGAAGCTGCTGCGTTTCCAACGCCTCGTGCCCGCTCCCACCGCGATGAAGCCGGAGCTATTAGATATGATTGCCGGAGAAGCCGAACGCGCCAAACAAGGGCTGCCTGCCCGCATCATCGGCAAGGTAAATTCCCTCCAAGATCCAGAGATCATCAATGCGCTCTATAAAGCCTCACAAGCGGGCGTTGAGATCCGTCTCAATGTGCGCGGTATCTGCTGCCTTAAGCCGGGCGATCCAAAATACTCGAAAAACATCGAAGTTATTTCCGTGATTGATCGCTACCTCGAACACGCCCGCTTGTTCTATTTCCATCAGGGCGGCGGCGGTGGAGTTTACATCGCATCCGCCGACTGGATGACGCGCAATTTAGAAAAACGCGTCGAGCTGATGATCCCGGTCGAGGAGCCCACCCTAAAACGCCGGCTTGTTAGAATCTTGGATGCCTACTTTCAGGACAACACCCAAGCGTCTAAGCTGATGCCTGACGGAAGCTCACAACGCATCGACCGTGCGAAGGGACAAAAAGCTTTTCGCGTGCAAGAGTATTTCTATCAAAGCGCGAGAAAAGCGGCAAAAGCCCGCGAGCACGAACGCGCCATGACCTTTGAGCCTCACGTTCCTACGGAGTAAGTTGCCTAGCGCGCCCTCTCATTTAAAGCTCTCCTGCCCATTTCTAACAATTATGGAAACCTCCAGTCACATTCCAAACCTCATGGAGTTGAAATGCAAAAACTGTGGATCTAACCTTACCCCTGCTGATTTCTCACCGCAACTGATGGCAGCACGTTGTCCCCACTGTCAGGCGCTGTTTGCGATCACTGGGACGGGAGACCGCATGCTCATGCGCCCCGAAGTCGCTTCGCCCAAATCATTCTATATCCTGCGCTCCCCTCAGTCTCTCGACATCAGCCGCCGGTGGTTCGGCGGCCAAGCATTTTTCCTGCTGTTCTTCGCCATTATCTGGAACGGCTTCATGATCGTATGGCACACGATCGCGCTGACGCAGGGATTGTGGTTCATGTCTGTCTTCGGGCTCATTCACACGGGCGTCGGAATTTTTCTAATTTATTATGTCCTTGCTCTGTTTTTGAACTCCACCGTCGTCCGCGCGAGTCGTCTAGCGTTAGAGGTCAAGTCCGGACCGATGCCATGGAAGGGAAACAAAATTCTAGCAACTTCCGAGGTAGAGCAACTTTACTGCATTGAGAAAGTCAGCCACGGAAATAACGGCTCATCAGCAAGCTACCGTGTGGAGGCGGTGCTTCGTGGAAATCGCCGAGAGACATTGATCGGCGGGCTAAATAATCCAGATCACGCCCTTTACATTGAACAACAGCTCGAGCATTTTCTTGGAATTTTAGATACCCCCGTCGCCGGAGAATATGGCCGATAGCTCAGACGCAATCAAAAGCAGACAGGCCAGTCCCCTCTCTGAACGAAATCTGCTTCTGCTGCTCGCGGCCGTACAGTTCACGCAGATCATGGACTTCATGGTGATGATGCCGCTGGGCCCGCAACTGATGCGGCAGTTAGCGATTTCTCCGCAGCAGTTCGGCAGTTTGATTTCTTCGTTCGCTCTAACGGCGGGTCTCGTCGGCTTAGCCAGTGCGCCATTCATCGACCGCTTTGACCGGCGACATCTCCTCCTTTTCGTTTACGCCGGCTTCACCCTCGGCACGCTGGCATGCGGAATTTCCAAGACTTGGGAAATGCTGTTAATTTCGCGCTCAATCTGCGGAGCATTCGGCGGAGTGAGTGGGGCGACCATCATGGCCATCGTCTCAGATGTCGTGCCCTCGGAACGCCGGGCGCGCGGCATGAGCATCATCATGACCGCTTTTTCCGTTGCGGCGGCGTTAGGTGTGCCGTTCGGGTTGAAGCTGGCCCAGATGCTGCGATGGGAGGCCCCGTTTCTAGCAGTCGCCGCCATCGCAGCAGTGGTATGGGCCTTGTTGTTCCGCATTTTACCCCCGGTGAAGAGTCATTTGAAAGACGGACAAGTAAGATCGGGACGGGATTTTCTGTTATTGCTAAAAGATCGAAATGCTTGGAAGGGTCTAACATTGATGATGATGATGGTATTCGGACACTTCACGGTGATTCCGTTTCTCTCTCCATTTTTAGTGAGAAATGTGGGCATGGCAGAAAACGATTTATTTCTCGTTTATATGGTCGGCGGAGCGGTCACGGTTTTCACCGGTCCGTTAGTAGGACGGCTCGCGGATCAACACGGGAAATTCTTCATGTATTGCATTCTCGTTGGCGGAGCCTGTATCGTCATTCGAATCCTAACATCATCCGGCCCACGCCCGGAGTGGCAAGTGCTGGTGATGGCCGGATTCTTCTTCATGCTCGCAAGTGCACGCTTTATCCCCAGCCAAGCGGCAATTTCGATGGCGGTGCCACCGGCACGACGTGGTGCCTACATGAGTCTAGTGGCCTGCTCTCGCGACCTCGCATCGGGGCTCACAACCGGTGTTGGGAGCATGGTGGTCGCAGAGGGCGCGAATGGAATGCTGCTCCATTATGACCAGCTTGGATTGTTCGCAATCGGCGTTAGCGTCGCTAGCTTGTGGGTTTTCCAGCAAGTGAAATCAGCAGAGGTCGTTTCAGAAGATACAGATCCGGTTCGGACAGAAGACATGGCGAGACATTGACCGGGAACATGGGTTACACCTTTAACTTGCCGGATACCTTAGGAAAATATTTCGTCAACGGCTCACCGTCCGCCTTTTTTTACCCAAGAATCCTTGAGCGCCACGGTCCGGTTGAAGACGGGTTCAGTGCCGGGTTGGTGGTCGATGGAGTCGGCTACGAAATAACCCGTCCGGTCAAACTGGCAGGAGAAACCGGGCTCCACGGAGGCAAGCGATGGCTCGATTTTCGCGGTTAGTTTTTTGAGCGAATCCGGGTTAAGCACGCTCAGAAATCCACCTTCCGCGCCGTCTGGATCTTCTACGGTAAAAAGGCGGTCGTAGATTCTAACTTCAGCATCGAGGCCCGTGGCGCAATCCACCCATTGAATCGCCGCCTTGCAGACGATTCCTTCGGGAGAGTCCGCGCCGACGGTGCCTGGGAGAATTTCCGCACGGATGAGAGTGATGGTGCTTTCCGCGTCTTTTTCAAAACCGGTGCAACGGATAATATGGCCACCCTTGAGTCTCACATAGCGGTCTGGGCCAAGGCGGAAGAATTTTTTCTCAGGCACTTCCATGAAGTCCTCGCGCTCGATCCAAACTTCGGCGGACATTGGAATCTGGCGGTTGCCCATGTCCGAGTTCTGCGGGTGGTTTGCGACCTCGGCAGCGGCTAGTGGCTCAGCCGACCAGTTTTCGAGAACGACTTTCACGGGATCAAGCACCGCCATGCGGCGCGGCGCTGAGTGATTGAGAAAATCTCTAACATCGAACTCCAACAGCGCGACATCGGTGGTGCCATTGAACTTAGTGATGCCGACACGTTTACAAAAATGCACCACCGCTTCCGGCGGATAGCCGCGGCGGCGAAGGCCGGAGATCGTGGGCAGGCGAGGATCGTTCCAACCCGCGACGTGGCCGCCTTGTACGAGTTCGAGCAGCTTGCGCTTGCTCATGATGGTGTAAGTTAGATTAAGGCGGGCGAATTCGATCTGGCGCGGCTTCGAAGGCACCGGGCAATTCTCGATAAACCAATCATAAAGCGGACGGTGGTTTTCAAATTCTAACGTACAGAGCGAGTGCGTAATGTGCTCTAAAGCATCCTCCAGTGGGTGAGCAAAGTCATACATCGGATAGATGCACCAGGCATCGCCGGTATTGTGGTGGTGCGCGTGCATAATCCGATAGAGCACCGGATCGCGCATATTCATGTTTGATGACGCGAGGTCGATCCTAGCACGGAGCACGCATTCACCTTCTTTGAATTCGCCCGCCTTCATGCGAGCGAAAAGAGTTAGATTTTCCTCCACATTGCGCGAGCGGCCCGGCGAGGGGATGCCGGGTGTCGTGAGATTACCCCGGCTGGCGCGCATTTCTTCGGCGGATTGGGTTTCCACGTAGGCCTTGCCTTCTTTGATGAGATGGACGGCACAATCATGGAAGAATGCGAAGTAATTGCTCGCAAAATAGAGGTCGTCTCCCCAGTTGAAACCGAGCCATCGGACATCGGTCTTGATGCTTTCTACGTATTCGATTTCTTCCTTTTCCGGGTTCGTGTCATCAAAGCGGAGATGACATTTCGCTGCGATCTCGGCGTGCTCCTGGGCGATGCCAAAGTTCAGGCAAATCGACTTCGCATGGCCGATGTGAAGATAACCGTTAGGCTCAGGAGGAAAGCGGGTGATCGTGGTGGCGTATTTGCCGGCGGTAAGGTCATCCGCGATGATCTCGCGGATAAAGTCGAGCTTGGGATGGGTAGAGTCGGACATTGGATAATTGATAGATGGAAGAGGAACCACGAAGGGTACGAAAAGTCACGAAATCAGAGGATGACTCTGCGAGTCTCCAAGCGGCGGTGTTTGATGAGACGGAGATAGTTGAGCATTTGAGCGATTTCGATCTCGCTGATAGGATCGATGGTTTTGATGTCAATCACGATGGCACCGTATGCGATGAGGTCAGGAACGAACTCTCCCACCCGGCGGCCTTTGTAATCGACCGGATATCGCGGCTGCTGAGTAAAAAGGATTTCACGCAACTCGAATTCATGGACCAAGGCGTTCTCATAAGGCTTTTCCAGTAAACCATGGCCCAGCACCCGATGCACTTCCATGGCAGAGTCCAGAATCATCCCGACCTCGCGGTGAAACAATTGTTTCTCTTCCTCCATTTCGTGATCTTTCGTGAATTTTTTGGTTACTCTTATTTCGCCGGCTCTATCAGCAGTGCGACTTCGCGTGACCAATGTGAAAATAACCGTTAGATTCAGGCGGAAAGCGGGTGATCGTGGTGGCGTGTTTCCCGGAGGAAAGGTCGGCGGCGATGATCTCGCGGATAAAGTTGGATTTGGGTGATTCTGACATGAGGAAATTTTAGCTGCAAATGAACGCGAATGGCTGTGAATGAAAGAGTTTTTTCAACCGTAGATATTGACGGTTGAAGAGTAAATTTGGGGACGGGTTTTGCAACCACTCTGTGGAGGATGGAGCGACGTTCTATAGCGGGTTGAGGGGTTTTATTGCGGGATCACGAACGCGCCGGGGATGCCGGTATCGAGGGTGGCGAGTTGTAGTCCGTGCTTTTCGGCGAGGGCGAGAAGGTGGGCACCGGTGGTGTGTTTGGCATGGTTGCACCAAGTGGGAAATTCTCGGCGGGAAGAGAGGTCGTCGGGGAGGAAGCGATGATGTGAGCCGAGGGTGGTAAGAAGATGTTCAAGCCGATCTGCCGCTTCTTTGATGGTGATCGTATCCGCTGATTTCTGGACGGAAATACGGACGAATCCGAGTTCCACAATGGATGGGGTGTGAAGTAAAATCCTTGGCTTTGAGAGACTGAATCCGATCCATTTATCGACTCGCTCATGATGCGGGTGATCGCTCCATCCCCATGCCACTAGGATATTGACATCTAACAAGTAATTCATGGGAAGTCAGCGAGCATTTCTCTCACCGACTCGTTGTTCAGAGGAATATCACCGGGCGCACCCTTGAAAACCATAGCGCCTGTGTACGTGGTTTTGGCTAGCTCGCGAGGTTTTTTCTCTGCGGCGGGAAGTGCCTTGCGGCGAATAAACTCGGAAACGGAAATTCCCGATGCCTTGGCTTGGCGGCGGATCATGGCGGCTTCTTCATCGCGGACTTTGAAAGTAAGAGTGATCATGTGTAATACGGTAATACGCGCAGCGATGAGATCAAGATGATAAATTGGAAGGAACGAGACGTTTCGTCGCGCGGGCTGCGTGGCGCCGGCGTGGATCGGCTGCGGTCTGCTGCCTATTTCAGATCATCTCGCCAGCTCAATCAGCAACGCCTGATTCAAGCGAATGCCGGCTTCGAAGTTCTCGATTGGAAAATTTTCGTTAGGTGCGTGGACCTGCGAATCGCAAAGCGCGAGACCGAGCAGCAAGGTGTCCGCACCGAGGATATCCCGGAAGGTTTGCACGATCGGGATGCTGCCACCCTCACGGATGAGGACGGGCTCTGCCTCGAAAGCTACGCGCAAAGCGGCTTGAGCGGCGAGACCATATTTGGAATTGGGATCCGTGACGTAGGGTTTTCCATCATGGCCGACGCGGACCTCGACTTCCACGCCCGGCGGAGAATGCCATTCGAGGTGGCTCTGGACTTTTGCCATGATGTCCTTCGGGCTTTGATCGGGCACCAGACGAAAGGAGAGTTTCACAAAAGCCTCCGCAGGAAGGACCGTCTTTGAACCCTCTCCCTGATAGCCGCCCCCAATGCCGTTCACTTCTGCCGTCGGACGCGCCCAAGTACGTTCGGCAGACGAATATCCCGGTTCTCCAAACAAGCCGGGGGAACCTGTTACTGCGAGAAAATCTGCATCCGATACGCCTGGAATATTCGTCCACATTTCACGCTCCCATGGTTCCAGCGGGCGGACGTGATCGTAAAATCCCTCAATCGCAACCCGCCCATCAAGCGCATGCAAACTGGCAACCAGCCGTGCCATCGCCGCCGCGGGATTCGCAACCGCACCACCGAACAGGCCGGAGTGGAGATCGCCTTTCGGGCCACGGATGATTGCTTCGCAGCAGGCAATCCCGCGCAAGCCATAGCCGAGAGTCGGCACGCCGGGCGCGACCATTCCGGTATCAGAAATGGCGACCACATCACATTTCAACTCATCGCAATGATGCAGCAGGAACGACGCGAGATTCGGGCTACCGATTTCCTCCTCGCCCTCAAACAGGAAAATTAAATTCAGCGGCAACTCGCTCTGTTCGCGCAGGGTTTTTTCGACACCTAACACGTGAGCCAGCATCTGGCCCTTGTTATCGCTTGCACCGCGGGCCCAGATTCTCTCACCGCGGATCACGGGTTCAAAAGGGTCGCTCGTCCATAAATTCAGCGGATCGACCGGCTGCACGTCGTAATGGCCGTAAATGAGAACGGTGTGGCGGCCCGGAACGTGCACGTTTCTCGCGACAACGATCGGATGTTTCGGGGTGTCGTGGAGTTCCGTTACTAGCCCCATACCTGTGAGCTTGGCCAGCAGCCATTCGGCGCAGGCACGGACATCGCCCGCATGGCTGGAGTCCGTGGAGATGCTTGGAAAGCGGAGGAACGAAAACAGGTCTTCGAGTTCAGAAGTCACACAGGGATGCTTGCCGTCCGGCAACGAACATCGCAAGGCGAAACCCTCAGAAATACGTGCCCTTACAACTCCTCCACGGGGATCACATCCACCGCCACGGATAGGCGTTGCCCTCCGGCACCCAAGGTGACGCCGCGCAAGGGGCTGACATCCGAGAAATCTCTGCCCCACGCGACAGTGATGTGGCGTTCACCGGGGAGTAGATTATTGGTGGGGTCGGTATCGATCCAGCCAGAACCTTCACCGCAGAATACCGACACCCAAGCATGGGAGGCATCCGCGCCAGTGAGCCTGATTTTTCCCGGCGGAGGAGCGGTTTCCAAATAACCGCTCACATAGCGCGCCGGTAATCCGAGCGACCGTAAACAAGCTAACATCAGATGGGCAAAATCCTGACAAACACCGGCGCGTTTTTTCAAAACCTCACTCACTGGCGTGGTGACATCGGTGGCTCGTGGATCAAATTTAAAATCCTTGAAAATCCGGTTCGTTAGAGCGAGCACGGCTTCGAGAATCGGACGCCCGGGAAAAAATTCGGGGTGTGCGTAAGCCGCAAAATCGTCACCTAACGGAACCATCGGCGAGGCGAACCGAAATGCACCCGCCTCAGAACAGGGAGTGAGTTTTTCCAAATGACAGCCATCGCGCACCAACTCCCACGAGGGAGTTAGAATTGCCACCGGGTGATTCGTTGGAAACACCTCCACAAGACTCCGGGCAGTCACTTCGAGCACTTCGTGTTTCCCCTCGATCTCAAAATAATAAGTCGTATTCCCATAAGAATCCATGTGCACCCCGCGCCCGACAGGTACCGGTTGGATTTCCAATTCGTGCCATGGACAGCGCTGCCCCGGCAATGTGCGCGGAGCGAGACGCGCCAGATGATGGGACACGGTGACCGCACCTTCATAGGTATATTTTGTGCGGTGGATGAGACTATATTTCACGAGTTGCTATTTTTGTTAGTAAACACGCCGCACCGAATGACTGAAATAGTGTTGTGTCAGTAGATCGGAAAAAACTTCGTGCGAATCAAACAATCGCCCAAGCTCATTGCCATCGGGTGCTGTGGGGTTTTCAAATCGCTGGTCCAGTTCTTTGATGTGCTCACGGATCTTCGGCAGCAATCCGAAATCAGGTTCACCCGGAAACCGCGGAAGTTCTGTCAGAATGATATGGACCTGAAAGGCCACTGCGCGCGGATTGGTGCGGTCGAAGAAAATCAAATCGAAAACCGGTTGCAGACTCGGGCGAGAAAAATGGCGGCGGCGGTAGGTCATCACGCTGTCGCAAGTTTCTAACAATGGATCAAGGATCGGTGTTTCTCCGTCGCCTTGTTGTACGGCAGTTCGCAGCAAGGAAAGCCCGCTCAACGAGCGCTCGATGCGCCGCCCGACTTCCAAAAACCGCCAACCTTGACCTCGTGTCATGTTTTCTGCCTGCATCCCTGAAAAAGCCGCGAGATGGAGCACGAGCGTATCGAGAGTCCGCAGCAGTTCCGCCGCACTGTGATAGACTAGCGGGGAATGAACGACTCCATCTAACCGGTTGAAAAAGCGCCAAGTATCATCAGATAGACGATCACGAGCAGCGGCGGCGTTGAGGAGCAGGGAGCGCGTGAGATAAGGAATGCCTCCGCGTGCCGATTGATCGTGAATCAACGCGGAAAGGGTTTTCAGGGTTTGTGTCGGGTGGATGACTGCACCCTTCTGAACCAGGTGGGTGCCGCGGATCAAGGCAAGGCAGGAATCTAACTGATCTTGTTGATGGAGACCTGCTTCACCGCTTAGATAACGCAGAGTGACTCTAAGAAGACGGGTGGCGAATTCAATGCGCTCGGCGTATCTACCGACCCAGAACAACTGCTCGGCGATGCGACTGGGAACCTCAGCAGCCGCAGGATGCCTATCTTTATAAGCCCGCGGTGACTTCACGTCCGGCTTTGCCATCAAGTCCATGGTATCGTTAGAAACCCAGACATCTTTGGTGAATCCGGCATGGCCCGGCCACAATTGCGGGGCCTGAGCCGTTTTCCCCACCCTTGCCAAACCTCCGGGCAACACCATCGGTCCCTCGTTGGCATTCAAAGCGAAAGCCCGCCAGACGACCGGCCGCTGACGGATTCCTCGCGCTTCTAACGACGGAGCCTCGCTCGGAGTTACATCAAGTTGAGCCACGAAATCATATGGCCGCGCCTCGATCACCGCCATCCACTGCTTGCGCGCGCTAGGCGAGAGGCTCGCACAACGGAGCGGTAAGAGCGGGTCACGATTGAAAGCAGGCAACAGAACGTAGCGATGAAGCTGGTCCAACACCCGTTTTCTAACATGATCTTGACTGAGCCACCATGTTTCGACAAACGGCAACATGATTTCCTCGCCTAACCATTTCCGACAAATTCCTGGAAGAAAGGGCATCAGCGCAGGAGTGGATGCAAATCCTGCCCCGGGAGCATTGGCCAGCGCCACATTTCCGGTGCGCCATGACTCGATCATCCCGGGCACTCCGCCACCTCCATGAACCCCGTTTTCAAGCGGATCCAGACCCTCATCCCCTATCCGGCAAACCACGCCATCGATACGCCGAAGTCCCGCTAAGGTTTTCAAATACAGCCGTTGTTCACGAACCGTTAGATCGGCAGGTTCTACCAGAGGAAATCCTAACAATCTCGCTTTATAGGCATGTTCGAAATATGAGGGATGGCGAAACCCTGGAGTGAGGAAAACTACATTTGCCATCTCCCCGCGCGATGGAGCCAAAGCTTGCAGCATACCTCGCTCCAAATCGAAAAAGTTTCCAAGCCTAGCAACTCTCAGCGCTTCGAAAGCCTCGGGAAGCAGATTCGCCGTCACATTGCGGTTTTCCAACACCTGCCCTAGGCCACCCGGAGCCGCGCCGGTGTGGTCGCGCAAAACCGTCCAAGCACCACTGGCTGACCGAACAAGATCACAGCCAGATGTGACCAGAAAGTGCCCCCCCAAAGGCTGCACCCCGCGCGAATATTGAAGAAATGCCGGACTCGAATGCACCAGATCCGGGGGAATCAATCCATCGCGGAGAAGCTTTTGTGGCCCGTAGAGATCCGTTAGAACCACGTCGATCAGGCGAATCCGTTGCGCAAGACCCGCGGAGACATGTGCCCACTCTGCCGGAGAAATGAGGAGAGGGATAGGGTCGAGTTCATACGGTTGCCCCGCCCCGCCGACATCGCTGTAAACATTGAACGTAGTGCCAAGGTCTTCGATCATCCGACTGGCGGTCGCGGCAATCGACGCGCGATCCTCCGTGCTCCAACGCAGAATTTTCGAGCTCAGGGCCTGCCAATGATGACGGATTAAACCTCGTGAATCTGTCATTTCATCCCAAACAGGAGGGGCCGCAGCTGCGGATTGCTGCTGCGACTGGGAAGGATTGGAACGAAAACTCTCGGCCATGCGTTAGGGGATCGCCCGGAGACGATTTACACAGGCTCTATGGGATCATCCGCAAGTCCAGCGTGAA
Organism: Akkermansiaceae bacterium; assembly: GCA_025363295.1. Lineage (GTDB taxonomy): Bacteria > Verrucomicrobiota > Verrucomicrobiia > Verrucomicrobiales > Akkermansiaceae > Luteolibacter. The sequence goes on along the minus strand of JANYEC010000056.1, from coordinate 15,389 downwards.
GGGAAAATCCGGGCTATTTGGTGCCTCGCGAGCCTGGATTTTCCCACCTGTATGGCCATGTTGGAAAAACCGGGCAAGCCTACGGGACTCCGCCTCATACGAGTTCACCGGAAAACTTTCATGGCTGAGGCCACCCGGGTGCACCGCGTAATACCTGCACCCGCCGAGAGAGCGGTCATTCCATGTATCTAGCAGATCGATCACCAGCGGCGTGTGAACAGGAATCGTCGGATGCAGACAGTTCGGTGGTTGCCACGCGCGATAACGCACGCCCGCCACAAACTCTCCATGCACTCCGGTAGGTTGCAGCGGAATCCGAATGCCATTGCAGGTGATCGAATGCCGTTCACCCGTCATCCCACTCACGAGGAGTTGAATCCGCTCCACTGAACTATCGACGTAACGCACGGCAGCTCCCGCTCCGCCTTCTTCGCCAAGCACGTGCCATGGCTCGATGGCGTGGCGCATTTCTACCTTGATGCCACGCTGGGTGAACTCGCCGATTCTTGGAAAACGAAACTCCAAATGCGGCGCAAACCAATCGTCCTCGACCTCGTAACCCTGTTCCCGCAAATCGCCTAACACATCGCAGAAATCCTGCCAAATAAAGTGCGGCAACATCCAACGGTCATGAATCTCACTGTCCCAACGGACCAGCGGCTTCGTGTAAGGTTCATTCCAAAAACGCGAGACTAAAGCGCGCAGGACCAAGTGCTGCGCGAGGCTCATCTGATAGTGCGGCGGCATTTCGAAATTGCGCATTTCTAACAAACCCAAGCGCCCAGTGGAGCTATCGGGAGAGTAGAGTTTATCGATGCAGAATTCCGCGCGGTGGGTGTTTCCAGTTGGATCAATAAGAAGATTCCGGAAGGCGCGGTCCACCTGCCATGGAAGCGGTGCACCCTGCCCCTCGAGAGTTTTGAAGGCGACTTCCAGCTCGTGAATTGAGTCATTCCGCGCCTCATCCACCCGCGGAGCCTGTGAAGTGGGGCCGACGAATAGGCCGGAAAACAAATAGCTCATCGACGGATGATGGTTCCAGAAAGTCACCATACTGCGCAACAAATCCGGGCGCCGCAGCAACGGGCTATCAGATGGAGTTTCGCCGCCGATGATGATGTGGTTGCCGCCGCCGGTGCCGCAATGACGGCCATCGACCATGAATTTCTCAGTGACGAGACGGCACAGATGCGCCTCCTGATAGAGCACCGAAGTGTTATGAACTAATTCTTTCCATGAGGCGGCCGGCTGAAGATTCACTTCGATCACACCGGGGTCCGGCGTCACTTTCACCACGGTGAGGCGTGCGTCAAACGCGGGCGGGGTGCCTTCCAGAATGACGGGCATTTTCAAACGAGCGGCCGTTTTTTCGATGGTCGCGACGAGGTCGAGAAAATCCTCCGTATCGTCCACAGGCGGCAGGAAAATGTGCAGGCGTCCATTGCGGGGCTCGATGCAAAGCGCACTGCGGGTGATGAGCGCGGCGGATTCTTGCAGACCGGGTTTGCGTTCCCACGGGCGTTCTGGTGCAGCTGCTTTCTCGGCAGAATCCGTTAGTCGAGCATTTGATTTTTCCATTTCACGCCGCTGATAGGCGAGCACGCTGCCAGGCTGGGGCGGCAAAGGTAATAGACTGCGAGTCGGGTCCTGCGGGATATGCCACGGGAATTCGGATTCTTTCACCCACGGCAGCGAATCGAGTGGCAATCGGTAGCCCATCGGAGAATCACCCGGCAGGAGGAACAGCGTTTCATCGCGGAGGAACCACGGGCCGCTCGTCCAACTCATACCTTGCGGGGTCATCCGACGCTCTAACGGAATCGCGTATCCTGCAATTTCATCGATCCCATGCGAGAACAATCGGGCGAAACGATCGCGCTCCAGCTTGTCCTTCAAGTTAGATTTCAAAGGATCGACATTGGATGGCAGGCGGCGCTCCCTCCACAGATAATAGAAAACATCTTCGTAAGCAGGAATCATCCACTTGGGGTCTGCTCCGAGCGCTCCTGATAGAGCTTCACCAAAAAGTTTCGCATGCGTGGCATCGTGTTTGTAATCCTTGGACTCATCCGCGATCAGCGACACATCTTCCCAAATCGGCAGGCCGTCTTTGCGCCAATAACAGGCTAACGACCAGCGTGGCAACATCTCGCCGGGATACCATTTCCCTTGGCCGTAAAATAACAAACCGCCGGGCGCGAATTGAGCACGTAGGCGTTTGATTAACTGGCCTGATAGAAGGCGCTTCGTCGGCCCCATCGCTGCGGTGTTCCACTCATCGCCATCGAAGTCGTCCATGGAAATGAAGGTCGGCTCGCCGCCCATCGTTAGACGAACGTCCCTCGCGTCGAGATCCTCATCGATGAGCTGGCCACATTTTAAAATATCCTCCCACTGCTCTTCATCATACGGCAGGGTCGTGCGTGGTGATTCGTAAATCCGTGTCACCGTCATCTCGTGCTCCATCGTCGTTTCACAAGGCTCCACGCCGCCAGTGACGGGCGCGGCACTTGACGGGTCCGGGGAACAGGCCAAGGGCAAGTGCCCCTCCCCTGCTAACAACCCGGACGTGGGATCGAAACCAATCCAACCGGCACCCGGTAGATAAACCTCGGTCCATGCATGAAGGTCGGTAAAATCCACTTCGGAACCCACGGGTCCGTCTAAAGATTTCACATCCGGCTTGAGCTGAATGAGATAGCCTGAAACAAATCGTGATGCCAAACCGAGATGGCGCAGCAAGGTCACTAACAGCCAAGCGGAATCACGGCATGATCCAGAGGCTTTTCCTAACGTCTCCTCGGGTGTCTGCACACCGGGCTCCATGCGGATTTGATAGCCAATCGCCGCTTGCAACGCGGAGTTCATTTCCACGAGGACATCGATCGTCCGCCCGGTTTTGTCTTTGAAGCGCTCGATCACTTGGGAAAGCAGCGGCCCGGCTTTTTCCACCGCGAAAAAGGGTGCGAGTTCTCGGGCCTGCTCCGCATCATATTTGAATGGAAATTGTTCGGCTGATTCCTCGAGAAAGAAATCGAATGGATTCTGAACGGACATTTCGACGACCAGATCCACTTCAATATCTAACCGCGCCATGGGCTCAGGGAACACCAAACGCGCCAAGTAATTCGCCTGAGGGTCCTGCTGCCAGTTGATGAAATGCTCCTCCGGCCCGACTTTGAGGCTGTAAGCGAGAATGTTAGAGCGGCAATGCGGGGCGGGGCGCAACCTCACGACGTGAGGTCCGTGGCCGATCGGGCGTTCATATTGGTAACTGGTGCGATGGTGCAGGGCGACGTGGATCGACATAGGGTGTGCCCCGAACTAGCAACTTCGATGCCGAATTGCTATCAAACTCGTTCATTTTCATCCACTAGGGAAAAATCTGCCGGAAACTCTGCAGATGTCGATCCGCCCCGCGCTCACCCGATTTGCCGAGCAAACCGTTCTTGAAACTCGTGAGTCGGACGACCACGCTTCTTGCGACGCCATGCTCGCCTTTTCATCATGCTGGAATAACAGCCGCCACACGGACGGTGAGACGATGATCGAGGAAATTGTCGATTTGGGATTCACCAACATCGAACTCTCGCACGGGATGACGGTTGCGAAACTGCCGGGCGTTAAAAAGGCATACGAACGCGGGCTTTTCCGGTGTTCCGGGGTTCACAATTTTTTCCCCGCGCCGGTGGAAGTGATGATCGATGCCCCGGATGCTTACGAGTTTACATCGCACCGGGATTTCGAACGCAAACGGGCGATGGATATGACGCTCCGCACACTCAATATTGCGGCACAGTTTCATGCGGAATACCTCGTATTGCACATGGGATCAGTGCCGATGAATCCGCAAAAATTCACGAAGGCCCTAACAACGACCGTGACAAATGGGGGGCAACATACGGCGGAGTATGTGAAGGATAAAATTGCCTTTGTGAAGAAGCGCGAGAAAATGGGCCCCCTCTATTTTCAGCGGGCGATCGAGGCACTCACGATCATTGCGGAAAGAGCGGCAGAGCTCGGGGTAAAACTTGCAGTCGAGTCGCGTTCAAGGTTCGAAGACATGCCGACGGAGCGGGAGATGATCGCCCTGCAAGACCATTTTGCAGACAATCCTTGGGTCGGCTACTGGCATGATTTTGGGCATGTGCAGCTCAAGCATAATCTAGGTCTGCTAGATCATATCGAGTGGTTAGAAAAAATTTCCCCACGGCTCATCGGCGGACATGTGCACGACGTCCAATGGCCGGCTAGGGACCACCGGGTGCCGTTCTCTGGGACACTGGATTACTCGGCGCTGCTGAAATATTTCCCTGCGGGTTGTCCGCTAATCTGGGAGCTAAGCCCCTCACGCGATGCGGCGGAAATCAGGACGGCATTCGCACGATGGAAAAGCGAATTTCCTGATCGGGTTTGAATTCAAGTCGCGTTCACACCCACTTGATCCCAGCGAAAATTTACCGGCAAAAAAGCCAATGACCCTTTTCAGGCGTCATTGGCAGTTAATTGGCACGTGGCGTGAAACCTGAATTAGTTCACAGCAACCGCAGAGGACCCGGTCTCACCGGTCCGAATGCGGATTGCTTCTTCCACGGTCGAGATAAAAACTTTGCCATCGCCAATCTTTCCGGTGTTCGCACTCTTCACGATCGCGGCTGCAACCGCATCCGTTTGTGCATCGTCAACAACGATCTCAATTTTGACTTTCGGCAGAAAATCCACGGTGTATTCCGAACCACGATAGATTTCGGTGTGGCCTTTTTGGCGACCGAAGCCTTTGACTTCGGTAACTGTCATGCCTTGCACACCCACCTCAGCGAGGGCTTCTTTGACTTCTTCGAGTTTGAATGGTTTGATGATCGCTTCGATTTTTTTCATAGTTCGGCAGATTGGTAATTCCAACAAAGCAATTCGCGTGCCAACTCATGCCGCTCGTGAATTATTTTGTGCCGCAATGTTAAGCACTTAGAACAACGCTGGCGAGTGGAAAAGATTCCAAAATGACGAATCTAGCCAATCCAAATTCGGACCTTGCGACGTCCTGCACATTCCACTTTTTTAAAAAACACGCCGCCCGCCGCCGGGGTGCGTGTTTGAAAACCTGCCTTCAAACGGCAATCACGCCTTCTGCTTGAGAAGATCGCGAATCTCAGTGAGGAGCTTTTCCTCGGCTGTAGGCGCAGCAGGTGGCGCCGGGGCTGCGGCTTCCTGCTTGGCCGCCAGCGCCTTTGCCTTGCTGATCGCTTTGACCACAAGGAACATCACAAAAGCCACGATCAAAAAGTTAACGCCGACCGTGATGAATTCACCGTATGCAATCACAGGAATATTGTTTTTCTTCGCTTCCGCCAGCGTCGTGACCGTCACGTTGTCAGCGAGCGGAACGAACTTGTTGGTGTAATCGAATCCGCCGGAAATTTTTCCAACCAGCGGCATGATCATATCCTCGATGAAGGCCGTGGACAGTTTGACAAATGCAGCACCCATGACGAAAGCCACGGCCATATCAATGAGGTTACCCTTAAGTGCAAATTCTTTAAATTCTTTGAACATCTTGTTATCTGTTTTGAAATGCAGACGACCGATTAGACAAATTTTATCGCTGCGACAAGCAGTTTTCCCCGCCCGCTCAAACTTGAAACTTGGCAACACGCGATTTTTAACGATGATTCTCACTGATGCCAATCCAAAATCCCCAAGTTTTACGCCGCTTCATGGACGAAATTGGCACGGTCGATCAAATCGGCATTGATGAACGAGTTGCCAAATACAGCACCCGCAGCATCAAGAAAAGTTCCAAGGTTTTCGGATTGAAGCTCGCCACCACGATGGTGGATCTCACCACTCTGGAAGGCAAGGACACCCCGGGTAAAGTCGCCTCCCTTTGCCAAAAGGCGCTTCATCCGCACGATGATTCGGATATTCCCGCCACTGCCGCAGTCTGCGTCTATCCGGCGATGGTGAAAAACGCCGCGAAATGGGTGAAAGGCACCTCGGTGAAAATCGCGTCCGTCGCCACCGCCTTTCCATCCGGTCAGGCCCCGCTAAAAACCCGGCTAGCAGAAGTCCGCGCCGCAGTCTCAGATGGCGCCGATGAAATCGATATGGTCATCAACCGTGGAGCCTTCCTCGCCGGCGAACTCGCACTCGTGCAAGACGAAATTGCCGCCGTGCTCGAAGCCTGCGGAGACGCGACGCTCAAGGTCATCCTGGAAACCAGCGAGCTCGAAACTTACGATAACATCCGCGCCGCATCCTTCCTCGCCATGCGCGTTCTTCGCCCTGGCGATTTCATCAAGACGTCCACTGGAAAAACCAATCTCAACGCGACTCTCGGCAACAACCAAGTGATGTTAGAGGCCATCCGTGATTACTTTTTCGCCACCGGAATCGAGATCGCAATGAAGCCTGCGGGCGGGATTCGAACCGCAAAGGAGGCGCTGCATTTCCTCGTAGCGGTCAAAGAAACACTGGGAGACGCATGGCTTACTAACACCCGCTATCGCTTCGGGGCTTCCGCCCTGCTGAACGACCTCGTCCGCCAACTGGTGAAAGAAAAGACGGGGGCCTATCAGGCACCTTATTCTTTCAGTGAATCTTCCAGTGCTTATTAAATAGGTCTTATCGGACTTATACGACTTTTACAAATCATGTCTGCAAAACGCAACCCCGCCCGCGAACTCCTCTTCGGCGATCTCTGGGAGTATGATCCCGCACCGGAAACCGCCAAAGCCTTCATCGACGAGCGCTACGGCCTTTTCATCAATGGCAAATTTGTCGCACCCAAGACGAAGAAATATTTCGACTCTATCAGCCCGCGCAACGAACAAAAGCTCGCAGAAATTGCTCTAGCAGGGTCCTCCGATGTTGATGCCGCCTATCAGGCCGCTACCACCGCCTTCAAATCATGGAGCAAACTTCCCGGCACTGAACGCGCGAAATATCTTTTCCGCATTGCGCGGCTGTTGCAGGACCGCGCCCGCGAATTCGCCGTTGCGGAAACGCTCGACGGTGGGAAGCCGATCAAGGAGTCCCGCGACTTCGATGTGCCGATGGCAGCCGCACATTTTTTCTATCATGCGGGCTGGGCCGATAAGCTCGACCATGTGACTCCGGGCCGGACCTTGGCTCCGTTAGGAGTTATCGGACAGGTCATTCCTTGGAATTTCCCGCTGCTCATGCTCGCTTGGAAGATTGCTCCCGCCCTCGCCACTGGAAACACGGTCGTGCTCAAGCCTGCGGAAACCACGTCCATCACCGCGCTTAAATTCGCCACGATCTTGCAGGATGCGGGGCTTCCACCCGGCGTCGTCAATTTTGTTACCGGCGCCGGCGAAACCGGCTCTGCGGTTGTGAATCATCCACTCGCCGCGAAAATCGCTTTCACCGGTTCGACCGCTGTTGGAAAAGCCATCCAACGTGCCCTCGCCGGAACTGGTAAACGACTCACTCTGGAACTCGGGGGTAAGGCGGCTAACATCGTTTTTGAAGACGCTCCGATTGACCAAGCGGTCGAAGGCATCATCAATGGAATTTTCTTCAACCAAGGTCACGTCTGCTGCGCTGGCTCTCGTCTGTTAGTTCAGGAATCTGTTGCCGCCGCGGTCCTGGCCAAACTGAAAATTCGCCTCCGATCCCTCCGCACAGGCGATCCGCTCGACAAGAATACCGACGTAGGCGCGATCAATTCAAAAGCGCAACTCGCCCGCATTCAGGCGCTCGTCGCCGTTGGAGTGGCCGAAGGCGCGGAAATCTATCAAGCCGACTGCAATCTCCCTGAAAAAGGCTGGTATTTTCCTCCCACCTTGTTCTCTAACGTTTCACAAAGCCACAGCATCGCTCGCGAAGAAATTTTCGGCCCAGTGCTTTCCATCCTCACCTTCCGCACGCCGGAAGAAGCCGTGGAAAAAGCGAACAACACCCATTACGGTCTCAGCGCCGGAGTGTGGACGGATAAGGGCTCGCGCATTTTGAAAATGTCCACCGAACTCAAGGCCGGCGTGGTCTGGGCCAACTCGTTTAACAAGTTCGATCCCACCTCCCCCTTTGGCGGCTTCAAGGAGTCCGGATTTGGCCGTGAAGGCGGGAAACAAGGCCTGCTAGACTACGCGCAGTTGGTTTGAATCTTCCGTCTTCGTGTCTTCTATCCGGCGGGCTTGGGCTGATGAATGAGCCCGAGATTCTCAGCGAACTGCTAGCGGAAGAAAAGGATATGGCCGCTGCCCTGATGATGTTGGAACCGGAAACTTTTTAACTGCAAACTACTACATATGAAAAAGTTTCTATACCATAATGGCCTCTCGCTTGTGCTCGCGACGCTGTTTCTCACATTCTGAGTATGTCAAGCCGTGTGCGGATGGCACGTTCACAATGATGACCTGCAACTAGCCGGGGAGTCGATTCTCACATTCGACAACTATCTGCAAAGCGGACACTTCTGGCAAGCTACGGGCGAGAATTGGGAGAGTGAATTTCTTCAAATGGGCTTCTATGTCATGCTTACAGTATATCTCTATCAAAAGGGATCGACTGAATCGAAGGACCCGGAAAACTCTAGCAATAAAAAATCCATTGCCTCTAGCGCGCAACCTTCTTGAATTGTTATCTCCGTCCGTGCCACTACCGCTTCGGAGGTGGACCAAGCTAGAGACATCCTCAAGTCCGAGGGTGCGGAAGATATATCCGTGACCTCAGTGGGGGATGTCGCACCTACCGGCAAAGCTTGAGCATTGCCGCCTCAACACTCCCTCTCGTCAATGGCGGTTATAAGCCCGACACTGGCGGGAGGAAGCAGTTATATCATAGCATATAACCATACTCAGTGTTCATGAATAAACTCCTTCCTCTTGGCTTGTTGCTGGTAATCGTGTGGATAATCCTTCGGGTTGCCCTCGCAATCACCAGTGTTTTTCTGCACCTTCTGTGGGTCGCCGCGATCATTCTCGTAGTGATTTGGCTCGTAGGCAAAAAACGTTCCAACGAATGATAGCCATCTGACATTCCAATCATGATCAAAACACTGAAGCCTCGACTATTGATTTCCCACCGGGCTTCCACGACGGAGCCGTTCGCATGAGATATTGTTGTCCCCTTCTCAGATCGTCTGAGTCATAATATTTTGATAGACTATCAATCTATTAACAATACCCATTAGATCAAGCCCGGCATTCTGCCGGGCTTCTTTGTTTCCCACCACAACCTCCTAACTGAATTCACTATGACACACATCACCTTGCTAATCCTTCGCATCCGCCACCTTCATGGCGATCAGCTTCTGCCATGACGAGTCCGCCTCGAAGCCCAACCACGACGCCGCATCGTTCCCGGCTCACTTCATCACCCAAGTGACCACCACCGACAATGCCGCCGTCGAATCCGGGCACTTCTACTGACTCCAGCAGTCCTCCGTGGACGAGCGAATGCTCACGGGATTTGTCCCGTCGGGCGACTACGGCATGGATCCACTTGCGAAAATCACAGCCCGAAACCGAGGACAGCGCACGCGCCAACGTCCCCACACTGGTAAACTGGCAGCAGGTTCCTGCATTGGATGGTTCCGACAAGCCGAGAGATTTTGTCGCAAAATCTGTCGAGGAACATCAACTCGACAAAGCCATTCTTTTGACAGGCTCTTCCCAACTCCCCAAATTCCACCGTTCAAAGCGCTGATTTTGCTTTGATAAGATCTCCTCTTGAAAAGCAGGAACCGCCCGTCTATTCCTGCGTCGGCTAGCACAGCCACTCCTTTTTACTCGCTATGAATGCCCTCACCCGAAGCTTATCCGCCTACTGGTCCTCCTCCATCGGGAAAAAATTCATTGTCGCCCTGACGGGGATCGTTTTGGTCCTCTTTCTCGCCGGGCATTTAGTCGGAAATCTCGTGGTCTTTCTGGGGCCAGAGCCCTTCAATCAATACGCATATTTCCTCCACCACATGTTCCACGGTGCGGGGATCTGGGGGTTCCGCATCGTCATGCTGGTCATGGTCGTGGCACACATTGTTGCGACCATTTGCCTCACTCGCCAGAACCGCGCCGCCCGCCAAGACTACGAATACAAAGCCACGATTCAGGCCTCCAAATCCTCACGGACCATGATTTTATCAGGCCTCACGATCCTCGCCTTTGTCATCTATCACATGCTGCATTTCACCGCCCGGATCGGGAATGGCTACAACACGCTGACCCGCTATAAAACGACGATCCATGGCGTGGAGGGAGAAGTCCACAACGCGTGGCAAATGGTGATCGACGGTTTTTCAGGGCTCTCCGTCCTGCATGTCACTGCTTTTTACATCATCGCCATGACCCTACTTTGTTCGCACCTCATGCACGGTGTCGGTTCTATCTTCCAGACGCTCGGCCTCCGCAGCAAAAAATCCGAAGGTCTGATCAAACAGATTTCTATCGGCTACGCGCTATTCATCTGGCTCGGCTTCATCTCCATTCCGCTCGCGATTAACCTGTTCCCCGGATACTTCGCGGCTTTGGCCAACGCTACCGGTCATTGATCCAGTTGCCTCCCCACTTCGCTCACTTTCCCAATTCACACACTGCCATGTCCATCGTCCTCGACAGCAAAATCCCATCGGGCCCACTCGATCAAAAGTGGTCCAAGCACAAGATGGATTCCAAGCTCATCAACCCGGCGAACAAGCGGAAATTCTCCGTCATCGTCGTCGGTTCCGGCCTCGCGGGTGGATCTGCCGCCGCTTCGCTCGCAGAGTTAGGCTATCAGGTGAAGTGCTTTTGCTATCAGGACAGTCCGCGCCGCGCTCACTCGATCGCCGCGCAGGGCGGCATCAATGCGGCGAAAAACTATCAGAACGATGGTGACTCCGTGCGCCGCCTTTTCTATGACACAATTAAGGGCGGCGATTTCCGCGCTCGCGAGGGCAACGTCTATCGCCTCGCCGAAGTTTCTAACTCTATCATCGACCAATGTGTCGCCCAAGGTGTGCCTTTCGCCCGTGAATACGGCGGCCTGCTCGATAACCGATCTTTCGGCGGCTCCCAAGTCTCCCGCACTTTTTACGCCCGCGGCCAGACGGGCCAACAACTTCTCATCGGTTGCTATCAGGCACTGGAAAAGGAAATCCATAAAGGCGGCGTAAAAATGTATCCGCGCACCGAGATGCTAGATCTCGTACTCGTGAACGGCCACGCCAAGGGCATCGTCGTCCGCGATCTGGTCTCTGGGGCGATTTCCTCCCACTCCGCCGACGCTGTCATCCTTGCAACCGGCGGTTATGGCAATGTCTTTTTCCTTTCTACCAATGCGATGGGTTGCAACGTCACCGCCGCTTGGCGCGCCGCCCGCCGGGGTGCGCTTTTCGCCAATCCCTGCTACACTCAAATTCACCCGACCTGCATTCCTGTTAGTGGAGACTATCAATCGAAGCTCACCCTGATGTCCGAATCGCTCCGCAACGACGGTCGTATCTGGGCACCCAAGTCCCGTGAAGTCGCAGCTAAACTCCGCGAGAAAAAAATCTCTGCCGCCGATGTCGCGGAAGACGACCGCGACTACTTCCTTGAGCGAAAATACCCGTCTTTTGGCAACCTCGCCCCGCGAGACATTTCTTCCCGCGCCGCAAAAGAAGCTTGCGACGATGGCCGCGGTGTAGCCTCGACTGGGCTCGGCGTGTATCTTGATTTCCGCGATGCTACCAAACGCCTCGGCGAGGACACCATCCGATCCCGCTACGGCAACCTCTTCCAGATGTATGACAAAATCGCCGGTGAGGACCCCTATAAAGGCCCGATGATGATTTACCCCGCTGTCCACTACACCATGGGCGGTCTTTGGGTTGATTATAACCTGATGTCTAACATCCAAGGGCTCCATGTGTTAGGCGAGGCGAATTTCTCCGATCACGGCGCCAATCGCCTTGGAGCCTCCGCCTTGATGCAAGGTCTAGCAGATGGTTATTTCGTCATCCCTACGACCATCGCCAACTACCTCGTCACTCAGAAACCCGGAACCGTTAGCACCTCGATGCCCGAGTTCAAGCAAACCGAAACTGAGGCGAAGGAGCGCATCAGTAAGCTCTTCTCGATCCAAGGCAAACGCACCGTCGATTCCTTCCACCGCGAGCTCGGCCTCACCATGTGGGACGAATGCGGCATGGCACGCTCCAAAGAAGGTCTCACCAAAGCTCTCGAAAAAATCCCTCAAATTCGCGAGGAATTCTGGCAGAACGTCCGCATCCCCGGCTCCGGGGACAACGTGAATATGGAACTCGAAAAAGCTGGCCGCGTCGCCGACTTTATCGAATTCGGCGAAACCATGTGCTATGACGCTCTCGCCCGCGAAGAATCCTGCGGTGGCCACTTCCGCACCGAGCATCAGTTCTTCGAGAACAGCCCCGAAGTCCTCGCCGGCAACACCCAAGCCGGCGAAGCCAAGCGCGACGATACGAATTTCGCTCACGTTTCCGCATGGGAATACAAAGGCAACGACACTCCGCCGATTCTCCACAAAGAACCGCTCCTATACGAAGAGGTCCACGTCTCCATCCGGAGCTACGCCTAACACATTGGAGCGAGGAAATCATCCCGCCCCCAGCCCCGCCACGATGCGAGGCCGGGATGTGAATGGCGCTAACTGAAGGGTCATTCAGGACGGGCCCCATTCATGAAAATGTTGAAATGTGATACCTGACCCGAAGGACGGCGGGGATGCGCGGGAGTTCCTTGCCGAGATTGTCGGCGTAGCGGCTGCGGTAGTCGATTGCAGCAATCCCGCTCACGGCTTTTGATTCCCATACGGCGGCGTCTCTTCGCGGACGATGGATAACTGCGGTTCATCCTGACGCTTTGCCGGTGCCGAATGCGGATCTTCCATCTCCGGCCTGATCTCCACAATCTTTCCATCCTTCATGATGTGAATCGACGTGTTAGTGCTCGCTGCCAAAGCTCTGGCGCGGGCGGCGGCGCGGATCATGGCTTGGTCGGCTTGGTCTATCCAGTTGCTTGCTCTCATGACGGGTTGCTCTTGTTGATTAAAATCGGTCTCTCGCCGGAATTATCGTAAAGTTTCCACGCATCAACAAGGGGTTTGTAGAGCGCATGGAAATTGGCGATTCCCGCGTGGAAGCGCCGCCGGATCACGGGTTCAGGAATATTGTGACCACCTTGCGCCACGCGGGCAGCCACCCGATTTACGGCCAAATCTTCGTTAGGCAGTTGGAGGAAAAACAACGTCACCTGAAAGCCCGCGTCTTTCCACTTCGGAATCACCCGCGCGTAGGTCCGCCCGCTGAGGGTGGTCTCGATGGCGAAACTCTCACCACGCTTCACACATTCGGCGATCATCTCCAGCATCAGTCTCGCGGCGCGAACCGCCGCTTCTTCCGGGCGGAAGGGCGAGAGACCTTGCGCGATCAGATCCGCATTGATGAATGTGAGGCAGCTTGCTTCCTGTGGCAGGAACTCCCTAGCAAACGTCGTCTTGCCCGCGCCATTCGGCCCGGCAATGATGATGATGGTTGGATCGGGATTCATGACTGGCTGTTAGTTCAAAACATGGAAACCTTCCACTCGCCATCCTCCCGGGTGAGATCCATGAAGTCACTGTATCGCTGGCCGGCGCTGGTGATGGCATCCACGCGGTAACTTACGGACTTATCCGTCATTTCGAGCTGGGTGAGTGTGTAGCTCGTGAAAGCGCCCGAACGATAATAGGGTTTCAGGCCACCCAGCATCCCGGCCATGCTCCTCATGTCTTTGCCCAGCATGTCCTGCGCTTCAAGGTGTTTCCCGGCAACGAGCAATGACATGAAATGGTCTGCCGTCTTCTCGGGTTTGGAGCCGCAACTGGAAAGGCTTGCGGAAATGAACAGGATCGCAAGGAGCCGGAGGAAGTGATTTCGCAGATGATTCATGTGGAAGTGGGCGGAAGTGCAACCGGATTGAGCGACACTTTCTCTTTCCTGAAAAAACTACCGGCTGTCACCGGTTCCAGGAGAAAATCGACTTGTCTCGCATCGTTCTCCAATGCTGCGAACCGCATCGGCTTTTTGAACTCCTGTTGGTTGAGCAAATAGTCAACTTGGCTACTAGCAATTTCCAACCGCTCGGCCGCAATGCCGAACTGGAGAAGTGGAATCTTGTCCTCGAGAACCTCAAATTCGACGTGGGTGGTTGTCATGAAATCATGGATTTCCGCCAAGCCGTAACCTGTGGCCGCGTAAGTGCCGTAAGGTCCGACGACAGGAACGAAAAGCATTGGTAATCCGCCCAATACTTTCAGCGGCCCGCTCCACCATTCTCCCTTCTTTTCCTTCGTGCCTTTGGCGTGCGTTCGCACCATCTCTGTGGCAATCGACTCGGAATTCAAAGATGATTCTAGAATCCATTGCTCATCCGATCCAGATGCCGCAACGAGGCTGTTGGCAGCCGATGCAGCAATCGCATAATTCCACTCAAGAAACTCGGTCATTCGCGACAATCTGAGCAAGACCGACTGCGGAACATCGGTCGTTTCATTTGCACAGAGCTTCTCCCACATTTTCTGACATTCCCGCGAAACTGCCACCGTGATGTCCCGGCGGATTCCTGATGTATGCCTATGTTCCTCAATCCACTGACTGGCAATATCATTGATCCATCCATGCCGCCGCTCTTCGAATTCCGCTTCCTTAAGATGATTCATCCGCCGCATCTCGAAGTAGATTCCGAATTGCGCGATCGCCGAAAGGGCCATGCCCGCACCTCCGAGAGGAACACTTCCGAGCAATCCTCCGCCATTGGACGGGCTGAATGGCGTCATCGATACAATCTGACCCGATGCTACGTCGCGTCCCTGTTCCCAAAGGCTGTATGCGTTCATGATCTATTTTTTCATTACTGCTGCAAAGGACTTGATAATATCTGCCACAAGCTCTTCCCTTCTCTGAATATCCTTAGCGGCATTGATCCCATCTTTGTCGTCGTTTGGTTCGTTTTGAAGATAACCCATAAAGTGAATTCCTGGGGTCAGTCCGCGCATTATAACATTTTATCCAATTCATCGACTCTTTTCTTCTGTTTCAGATCCTGTTTCACACTGCACACCAATCGACTTACTGAAGCAGGATGCCCCATGTGCAGTCGTATGGCAATCCATTCAAAGCTGACTATCGACCGTCTTCGCAACAATGCTGCCAGCATCGCCTTGCGCCCGTCTCCCTTCTTTAGGCGTGACAGTTCTGACGCCGCCGTCGGCAATCCCAATTCTGACGCACATTCCCTTATCAGCCGCTCCGCGTCTTTCTCCCAATAATCCTTGCCCACGCACTCTGCTTTGTCGCGCTTGCGGACTTTGATCCCTTTCACCTTGTCCACCAGATCCAACAGCCGGTCGCGAAAGGTCTCCTCTCCCAGATACCAACCGCGCCGCAAGGCATC